>CASERH010000001.1 GCA_949290295.1 uncultured Pseudomonadota bacterium
CTTACTTTATTCAAAATCAAAAGTAAACCACCTCTTTTTAATAATAACCCATTCCGTTTCTTTGGCGACGTTGTTTTTCCTCTTCATCCTCATCATCTTCTTCAGGCTTTTCAAAATCTAAAGCATCTTTTAATACTCCCATCGATTGATTGGTAATTTCATTGATAAGGCCCCTTCCCAGTTGGCTATGGTCGCCTCGACCATACGCAAGATTTCCGATTTTATTACCGCCGACAGCACCTAACCCGTTCCATACAACATTATTTGCATATTCAAGAGGATCATTTTTCTCCGTGTTTCCAACGCCATAAGTCACTCCGTTTGCCGCCGCGGCATAGCCGTTTCGAGCCGCCTTGATGGCCAAAGGCGCTGTTTTTGAGGCCGCAAACACCCTACTATAAGGATTAGAAGCAATTGCCCCAATACCTTCCATCACTGCTGAGGCAATCGGCATTTCCTGTCGTCCGTTGTTCAGAGCCTCTCTACGCTCATCTCGGGCTTTCACATACCCTCGCTGAGCCGCCTCCCATGCGCTTTCTTGCGGAGCCTTAACATCAAAACCAAGCTTATTCAGTCCTTTCATTCCCAAATTAGCCATACCATAGCCCAATCCGCCAAAAAAGCCTTCAATCTCATCATTAAAACCTAATGTCAGCCCGTTTAACCCGGCTGATGCCAATTGCTCCCCTTTTCTAAGAACATTATTAAACATGCTGTTTGAATTGTCCGGCTGAGCAGGCGCTGTCCCCCCGGACATCGCAGGCTTGTTTTGCGCCGCCAAAACCAAATTTGAATTATTGTTGGCATTTCCGGCAAAACTATTTGCTCCAGTTTGCCCAAGCTGATTGCCGCCCATAGCTTGTGTTGTTCCCATATTGCCATTGCCGCTGTTTATATTTGTTATATTTGTTGTCGGCACACGGCTTTGCTCCGTTTGTTCCCATATGGGTCTGTCTCTCTCATTACCTTTTCCATCCAAATAATAAGTTTGTGACATCCCCTTGTTCACATCATATTTGTTTCGGGTAATTGGCATTTTACCTTCCATCAATCCACTCACAACCTCTCTGGTTGATAAATTATTCCAATTTGAACGCGCATATTTTTTACGCTCATCTTCTTCAGGATCATACATTTCTTTTCTCCTTTGTGTTGACATTTTTCGTATATTTATATATACATAATACGTATACAATAAATACAATCCATTTGTCAAGTCCCCCTCCGCCGCCAATCATCAACAAAAATACCCAGGCCTCCTTTAACTTCTGCACCAAAGGCTTATATTAATCATCACAAACGGAAAGTTTCTGATATGCTCTGGATTATCAACGGATTGGTATATGGCTTTTTCTCTGCCCTTTATACCTTGGTCAACCAACAACACAAACTAAACGGCTATATTCTGGGAATATGGCGGGGGTTTGGCATTGCCCTCGTATTTCTTCCGTTTCTGTTCTTTGTACCGCTCCAAACCAGTGCCTACAACTGGGCTTTGCTCATCTTTCAGGGCTGGATGATTGGTATTTATGACTCCCACATATTTTTTGCTTCCGCCAATTTCGGCGCCGGTCCGACTTCACGATCTCTGGCCGTAACCGCAATTGTCACCACCGCCCTGTGGTGGATTATCACCCCTTCTTTATTTTTTGAGCTTGTAAAAGACAGCAACGCCTTTATCACCCTGCTGTTGGTCTTGTTTGGCTTCACCCTTTGCTATTGGTACATGATAAAAACACCCATCAGCAAAGCCGTGGCCGAATATACCGCCCCGGCCGTCTTTGCCCTCGCCGGCATGAGTATTGCCACCAAAGAAATCGCCATGATGGGGCAAAATGTCTGGGAAAATATTCTCTATTATCTGGTAGTGGCCACTTTTGTGAGCGGAGTTTACAACACCGTTTTCTTCATCAAAAGGAATCACCCCGGGTTCAAAGGCTTTTTCCAACAAGTGTTTGCGCCAAAAGTCATCAAAGTCGGCATCTATATTGTCAGTTTTTCTGCCGCGTTGATTACCGCCAAAACCATGGCCATGCGCTTGGCGCCAAACCCGGGCTATGTTGTGGCATTGGTTTTGACCGCGCCGTTTTTTGTCTTTGCCCTAAACAAATACAACAAAATTCCCGATAATATCTCGGTTAGAACCGGCTTTGCCATGATTTTCTTTTTGGTCCTGATGCTCCTAATTGTCACCGACAATCATGGCATTGTTGACTAGCTCCGCAATCACCGCATTCAAAACCAACAACCCGCTAGATGTCGGGCGCAAACAATGCGGCAAATCCTCAACCAAGCCTTCTTGCACCAAGCGTGCAATTACTTTTGAATCCATCAAATGGTCCCAATTTTGGCCGCAACATTCTTCAAAATGGGCTTTATCTATCCCTTGGTTTAGGCGCAGGCCCATCAAAACAAGCTCTTCTGCCCGCTCAAGGGAAGATAGTTTTTCTAATTTTCGCGGATGCGTCGTCGCAAAAATCTCTCCCCCAATATGCAGACGCCCATGCGCACCGTTGCCGACACCGATATAATCATCCCCCTGCCAATAAAGCTTATTGTGGCGGCACTCATAACCAGGCTTGGCATAATTTGAGACCTCATATTGCAAATAGCCGTGTTGTGCCAAAATATCGCAGCTCAAGTTATATAACTGCGCGGCGGTTTCATCATCTGCGGCCTTAATTCCCTTGCGGGCAAAAGGCGTGCCCTCCTCTATCGTCAGCTGGTATAAAGATAAATGCTTAAACCCAAAAGAGCAAAGCGCTCCCAGCTCCTTTTGCCAGGCGGCTGAATTTTGACCTGGCCTGGCGTAGATGACATCGGCAGAGGTGTTGTCAAACAGTGTCAAAACCTCTTCTGCCGCTCTCAACGCATCATCAACCGAATGCGTGCGCCCCAAAAACTTTAACCCCTCAGGTTCCAGAGATTGGATTCCTAAAGATAAGCGATTAATCCCAACTTTGCGCAAATCAGAAAACAACCCCGGACGATCTGTATTGGGGTTGGCCTCAAGAGAAATCTCCGCCCCTTTTTCAAGCTTCCAACAGGCCGCCACTTGCTCCAAAATCCGCCCGATGTTATAAGGGCTCAAAAGAGAGGGTGTGCCGCCGCCGAAAAACACCGAACCAAGCGTTTTCACATCCGCCAGCTCGGCATAATATTTTATGTCATCCAGATAAGCATCCACCAACGCATCTTGCGGCACGTTTTTCTCAACCTTGCTGAAAAAATCGCAATACGGACACTTGCTGCGGCAAAACGGCCAGTGGATATAAAGTCCGGAACGTATCGTCATTATAAAATAAACTTAGACAAGTCGCTGGCTTGGGTATATTTGCCGAGTTTTTCCTCAACCATGGCAGCCGTAATCAATTCTTCCTGCCCGCTGCGGTCAGAAGCCTTAAAACTGATATCCTCAAGCAAAATCTCCAACACCGTATGCAACCTTCTGGCACCGATATTCTCAACATTTTCATTGATTTCAACCGCCACATCGGCAATCTTTTCAATCGCCTCTTTCTCAAACTTGAGGCTGAAATTCTCGGTTCCGAGCAGGGCTGTATATTGCTCAATCAGGTTAGCCTCCGGCTCCGTCAAAATTCGCACAAAATCGTTATGGTCAAGCGCCTTGAGCTCCACTCTGATAGGCAGACGCCCCTGTAGCTCCGGCAACAAATCAGACGGCTTTGCCAAATGGAAAGCACCCGAGCAAATAAACAATATATGGTCGGTTTTAACCATGCCGTACTTGGTTGTAACCGTTGTTCCCTCAATTAAGGGCAACAAATCCCTCTGCACGCCTTCTCTGGAGACATCGGCCCGCCCGCCTTCAGACTTGCCGGCAATCTTATCAATCTCGTCAATAAAGACAATACCGTCATTTTCAACAGCCTTGATAGCCTCGCGGGTAATAGTGTCGTTATCTAAAAGCTTGTCGCTCTCCTCGTCAATCAAAATCTTGCGAGCTTCTGCCACCTTAAGCTTGCGGTTTTTATATTTCGGCGTGCTTCCTCCAAGCAAATCCCCAAGACTAATCATGCCCATAGAGGCCCCCGGCATTCCCGGAATATCAATGGTCGGCATTGAGGCATTAGAGGTCTCAAGCAAAGCAATCTCAATTTCTCTGTCATCAAGCTTGCCTTCTCTCAACATCTGGCGGAACTTCTGTCTTGTCTCCTCACCTGCATTGGCGCCAACCAAGGCTTCCAACAAGCGCTCTTCAGCACCTTCTTCTGCTTTGGCATTAACCTGCTTGCGCATAACCTTGCGGGTATCATGCAAAGAAATCTCCACCAAATCTCTAATAATGCTTTCAACATCTCTGCCCACATAGCCAATCTCCGTAAACTTGGTTGCCTCAACCTTAATAAACGGCGCTTTTGCAAGCTTAGCCAAACGGCGGGATATTTCGGTCTTGCCAACCCCGGTCGGCCCCACCATCAAGATGTTCTTTGGCACAATTTCTTCACGCAATTTCTCAGGCAGTTGCATTCTCCGCCATCTGTTGCGCAGAGCAACTGCCACCGCTTTTTTGGCCTCTTCTTGGCCGATAATATATTTATCTAATTCAGAAACAATTTCCCTCGGGCTGAAACTAGTCATTGGCTATTCTCTCAATAATCACATTATGGTTGGTATAAACATCAATATCACCGGCAATCTTCATAGCCTTGGCGGCAATTTCCTCAAGCGGCATATTGGGCACCTCATAGAGAGCCTTAGCTGCAGCCATGGCGTAATTTCCGCCGCTGCCGATACCGATAATTCCATCATCCGGCTCCATAACCTCTCCGGTACCAGAAATCACCAGCGACGTTTCTTTGTCGGCCACAATCATAAAAGCCTGCAGCTGGCGCAAATACTTATCCATCCGCCAATCTTTAGCCAACTCCACCGCCGCCCGCTTGAGTTGGCTGGCGTGCTTCTCAAGCTTGGCCTCCAAGCGCTCAATCAAAGTAATTCCATCTGCTGCAGCACCGGCAAAACCGGCAATGATATTGCCGTTGCCAATCCGACGAACCTTAACCGACTTGGACTTAAATATAACACTTTCTCCCAAAGTAGCCTGTCCGTCTCCGGCCATCACCACCTCATTACCGCGCCGCACGCACAAAATCGTTGTCATCTGTCTTTCCTTCTTATGTTTTCAATCTTCTTTTTATTTAGGTAATGTTTTCACCAAATGCAAGTAAAGTCCGCAACGCGGACTTCACTTTTAAGACTTTTGGCTTGAAAGAACTACTTTCTTTCCAGACCTTTCATCGGCACCGGTGTCTTATCCTTTGAGGCATCAATCGCATCAGCCAAAGGAGTAGCCTTAAAGCCAACGGGCTTGCGAGTTCCAAAATCACGCCCGCAAATCTCAAGCCCCAAACCTTTCAGAGCCGTCTCAATCGGGATAAAGAGGTCCGGATTTTCATCTGTCTTTTTGGTCTTATGCGCCAAACCGACAATATTGCCGTTCTTATCAATCAACGCACCACCCAAGGTCACAGTCTGAACAAAGGTATCAACGATAATCTCGGCATCGCCATTTTCGCTCCAGCGATATCCTATAACTTTACCTTCATTGTCCAGATATCCCTCTCCCTCAGTGTCCAAATCAAACAATCCGAGAGTCATAAGGATATCTTTGTTGACCTCCGGCAAATCAAGCGACAACGGCAATGGTGCAAACTGTGTCGGCTCATCCAATAGCAACAAAGCCACATTCTTATTGGGGTTAACACGCATCGCGGCTGCTTTCATCTCTTTACCGTTAATCGTTTTGAGTCTGAAGTTATTATTATCTTTCACCATCAAATCAGCAGAGGTCAAAACCAGATTATTAGCAATAATCAAACCAGCACCCTTCTGCCCCTTGGCATTTTCAACCGAAACAATAGATGCTCTGACTTTATAAAGATTCTGAGCGTTCAAATTCTCATAAGGAGCTTGGTTCTGGATGCAGAAACGATTGTTAGCGTCAGTAAAAGAGCTTTCAATCAATTGCTTGCTGTCAACCAAGGCCTTATCTTTTGTTTCAAGCGGAACATCAACCCAATAATCATCTGTCATCTTAACATTGTCAGACACATTTTGGATTACAACGCCGCCGTCTTCATCAATACGAGCAGCCTTACATTTGCTGTCTACAGCCACAACAGAACCGCTTCCTGCCACGGCAGATGTCATCTCAATCACTCCGCCTGTTCCGGCAATACCGGAACTTTCTTCAATAGAGTAAACTGGCTCTAAAGATGTTGTAACCACCGGCTGCATCACAATTTCAGGCTTAGCCGGAATAACAACCTTGTTGGCAGGCAAAATTCCGGCAGAGCACTCTTGCAGCATCTCAACGCCCTTCATTTCCTGTCCATACTGGGAGGCAAAAGTTTGGTTTTTAGCCTCAATGCCTTGCAGGTAAGCAAGCTGTCTGGCCAATTCTTCCGGTCGAATCCTTTGTGCCACGGTAGAGTTAAAGCACTGGATTTCCGGAACTTTAGTCAAAGCATCTTCAAAAGCACGCTCAACGAGTAAAGTCTCACCATTAGGTTCGCCCTCAGAGATTTGCCCATAACCGGTAGTCATGCCTTTGCAGTAGACTTCTTGCTTATCAAGGCTCATCACCCTCCAAACCACTGTCATTTCAGAAGAACCGCTGCGCAATTTCTTCTGTTTAACATTTTCCCAGTCGAATTCATCACAAATGTTCATGAAATAATCGGTAATTTCAGCGGTCATAATATATTCCGGTGTTTGGATTTTATCAGAAGCCGGATAATAAGGGCTGCTTTTTTCGACCACAACCGGATAAAAATCATTCATTGTCTCAAAGAACACGTCAAAGAAACGCATATCTTTTTGCATAGCGCGCCCTTGGTTCAAGAACACGTTTTTGCTTTCTCTGCGGCAGCCAAAGATACGGAAGCGGTAATTACCGAGCTTGTCATTGTAATTTTCATACTCACCGCCTTTTTTAATACGAAAATCAACATATTCAAGCTTAATGGGAGCAAAACTGTCACGGCTTTGGTGCAGCCAAAAATACGCATCTTGCTGGTCTTCATCAATAATCAAAGTCTGATATCTGGGCTTGTTGGTATCTTGCAAATAAGAAAAACGCTTAACCGGTTTTTTCTTAACCGGCTCACACATACAATCAAACATTCCCAAAGTCGATTCGCTGCCATCACACATACAGGGAATGAGTTCAGGACTTTCCTTGCTGCAAGAAGCCAGCAATAGAACAGCTGCAATAGTTTTCAGACCAACAAACTTTTTCATGATTAAAACTCCCGTTTATCTTCTGCCGGGCAGGCTGCGGCGATAAGACAGAGCCTCGGCTACATGCAGTTTATTAATTTTTGTTTCTTTTTGCAAGTCCGCAATTGTTCTTGCTAACCGCAAAGTTCGATGATAAGCCCTGGCCGAGAGTTTATTCTTCTCGGCAAAAGTGATAAGAAGCGATTTTGCATCATCAAACATTTCTGCAGCGTCCTCCAACAATTTTCCCTTAAGATCAGCATTGGTCCGCACATTTTTGGCGCCCATTGCCTTAAAACGCGCTTGTTGAAATTCTCTAGCTTCCATCACTCTTTTTCTGATTAGATCAGAGCTTTCACCTTTTTTGACACCGGCCAAATCCCATGGGCTGACAGCCGGAACTTCTATCTGGATATCAATACGATCCAATAAAGGGCCCGAGATTTTTGCCTGATATTCAGCAGCACATTGAGGCGCTCTGGCACACTCCAAAGCCGGCTCACCCAAATGCCCGCAACGGCACGGGTTCATCGCCGCCACCAGCTGAAAATTAGCCGGATAGGTTGTATGGGCATTAACCCTGGCAATGCTGACATACCCGTTTTCCAAGGGCTGTCTCAAAGCTTCCAGCGTAGATTTGTTAAATTCGGGCAGCTCATCCAAAAACAAAACCCCATTGTGAGCCAAAGATATTTCACCCGGTGTTGCCTTGCGCCCGCCGCCGACCAAAGCCGGCGTAGAAGCATTATGATGCGGCGCTCTAAACGGCCGTTCAAAAGAAATTTTGCCCTCTTTGAGCTCCCCGGCAACAGAGTGTATCATACTTGTCTCAAGAGCCTCTTCCACCGTAAGCGGCGGCAAAATACCCGGCAACCTTGCCGCCAACATGGATTTTCCGGCTCCCGGCGGCCCAATCATCAAGAGATTATGTCCTCCGGCAGCGGCCACTTCCAAAGCTTTTTTAGCGCTTTCTTGGCCTTTAACATCGGCCATATCCAAAAGAGAAAGTTTGGCCTCTGCCTGTTTAGCCTCAGGTTCTGGCAGAAGACGATTTCCTTTTAAGTGGTTTAAGAGCTCGGTCAAATTAGCGGCTGCGGCAATAGGCGCCACCCCTGCCCACATAGCTTCAGACCCCTGCGCTGCGGGACAAATCAAGCCAAGCCCGCGGCGTTTAGCGGCAATTGCAGCCGGTAACACACCGTTAACAGGCAAAATAGAGCCATCTAAAGAAAGCTCTCCCATCACCAAATAATCTTTGAGCTTATCAGACGGCGCCACTCCCATCACTGCCAACACAGCCAAAGCAATGGGCAAATCAAAATGCGAACCTTCTTTAAGCAAATCCGCGGGCGCCAAGTTGATGACAATTCTCTTAGCGGGTAGTTGCAGCTTCAAGGATTGGAGAGCTGAGCGAACCCGTTCTTTGCTTTCGGCAATGGCCTTATCAGGCAAGCCGACAATGATAAAATTAGGCAGACCGGAGGTCATCTGCACCTGCAAATCCACATCCAAAACCTCAAGCCCGTTAAAAGTAATGGTATTAACCCGTCCCAGCATTTTTAACCTACCAACGAGGTGTCACTTCAGAGTCCCGCCAGCGTCTGGTCGGATAGGTATCTACCTTCAAAAAATCATAATTGGCAGTTTTATAGGGAATATCTTTAAAACGCACATAACCCTTTTGTTCAAAATACCTGGCACAATCCTCGGCAGAATTTTCATTATTTCCATAACAACGAACAATTGTGCGGTCGCGCAGGTTTTGCAATCCGATTTCTTCCTGCGCATCCGGCAGAGCGGCTTGTGCAGCGGCACTTTGCGCAAGAAAGACGGCAACTCCGGCCAATCTCAACATTTTCAAGACACGCATTTTAGAATCCTTTCATATGATACCACATTAAGGAAAAAAGATTAAATCTTCATTAAAAAAATATACAAAAAATGCTTGCAAAAATAAGTTTTTATGTTATTTTCAGGCACGTCCCTTGCCGTATAAAAAGATACGGCTATACAAGAACCGGCTTAAGGGTTATCCCTAGAGCCATTTGTTGAGAAATCCAAAAGGAGATTAAACTAATGACCAAATATGAAAGCGTGCTGATTGCACGTCAGGATTTGGGCGCTTCTCAGGTAAACAACATTGTATCAGACATGAGCAAAGTTATTGCCGACCAAGGAGGAGAAGTAGTCCGCGTTGATAACTGGGGTTTAAAGAACCTTGCTTATCGCATTAAGAAGAACCGCAAAGGCCACTATGTTCTTTTGAACATTTCTGCTCCGGCTCAAGCAATTGCCGAGTACGAGCGTTTGTTAAGAGTTAACGAAGACATCATCCGCTACATGACTGTTAAAGTTGAAGACTTCTCTGAAGCCTTGAGCAATGACGGTTCAGAAGCAGCTGCTGTTGAAGAATAGGAGAAAGAGCAATGGCTAAACAAGTATTCTTTAGAAGAAAAAAGAGCTGCCCGTTTTCCGGTGAAGACGGCTTAAAGATTGACTACAAGGATGTAAAATTGCTTTCTCGTTACATTTCAGAGAAAGGCAAAATTATTCCTAGTCGTATCACATCAGTTTCTGCCAAAAAGCAAAGAGAATTGGCCCGTGCCATCAAGCGTGCCCGTTATCTTGGTCTTTTGCCTTATGTAGCAATGTAAGAGGAGAAAAAAAATGGAAGTTATTCTGCTCGAACATGTAGAAAAATTGGGTAAGATGGGCGAGAAAGTAAACGTTAAAAACGGTTATGCCCGCAACTACCTTTTGCCTTCTAAAAAGGCTTTGCGTGCCACAGAGGCAAACTTGGCTGTTTATGAAAAACAAAAAGCCGAGTTGGAAGCTCACAACAAAAAGCTGCGTGAGGAAGCTGACAAACTTGCAGAATCTTTGAAAGGATTTTCTGCAGTTCTGATTCGTCAAGCAGCCGAGACCGGCCAATTATATGGTTCTGTCACCATCCGTGACATTGCTGCAGCCATTAAAGAGGCTGGCTTTGGTGTAGAGCGCCGCCAGGTATTTTTGGACAAGGCCATCAAAGACTTGGGAGTTTACCAGGTAAAATTGAATCTTCATCCTGAAGTTTCTCAAACCATTTTGGTAAACGTCGCCCGTACTGATGACGAGGCCAAAAAACAGGCTAAAGCTTTTTCTGCTGAATAGGCTTTAAATTAGACTAAAAAAACCCGCTCTGAAAAGAGCGGGTTTTTATTTTATTTATTGTGGCTTAAGCCTTCTCTGAAAGCATAAGACGGAACCAGCAATGTAGCCAAAGCAGACAAGCCCACCAAAATGTAGACAATACGACTCAAAATACTCATTGGACCAAACAAGAAGGCGACCAAGTCAAAGTCAAAAGCACCGACCAATCCCCAGTTAACACCACCGATAACAGTGAGAATTAAAGCCAAATTTTTCCAAAAGTTATTCATTTTTATCTCCTTGTAAAATTTTACAATACCGTTATGATATATGGGCGGCAAAGACAATTTCAAGCCAAGGAGAGAGGCTTTTATGTATAGCGAAAAGTTCAAGACTTTTATAAAAATGTGGGCAGAAGAATTTGCCATTCAAAAAACCATAGACGAAAAAGTCTGCGAGGACAGAGACGGCAACCCCATCCCGTGGTATACCTATCCGGCAATAGAATACCTGAACCAATTTGATTATTCAGACAAAAAGGTTTTTGAATTTGGCTGTGGCAATTCCTCAAAATATTGGGCAAAAAGGGCCAAAGAAGTCATTAGCGTAGAAGATAACCCCAGTTGGTTTGCCAAATGGCAGCAAGAACTGATAGCCGCGAATCAAAAGGTTTTACTAAGAAACGAAGATGAAAGCTATGAAGGCGCCATCTTAGAAAGCCAAAAAACTTATGATGTTATCATCATTGACGGCAAACGCCGTGCCGAATGTGCTAAAACAGCTCTGCAAAGGCTATCTGCCGGAGGGCTGATTATCTTGGATGACAGCGACCGCATTAACACCAGTTTGGAATATAAAAGAGCTGTCGCAATCTTACGTGCGGAGAACTTACTGCAAGTTGATTTTTATGGCTTCTGCCCAATGAACAACTATACCAAAACCACCTCGTTGTTCTTCAGAAGAGACTTTAACTTCCAATCCAAATTTGAGGTCCAGCCCATAAACGGCATCGGCAATCTTTGGAGTATGAGCCGAAGGACCCGCAAAGAATTTGTGAACAAACAAAAAGAAGAGGACAAAAAAGCCGATTAACGCTGTGCAAGTTTTGCGGCGGCGGAAGCAATTTGCAAAATTGCATAGCTCAAAATTTCCGGTACCGGCATATTGGTTGTCTTGCAGTCTTTTTCACACTTATAAAGGAGCTCCAAAACAGAAAGAACTCTGTCTTTCGGCCAAATGGCGAGCTGACGCTTGAAAGAAGATAGGCGATAGAACATCACCCTTGGCACCAGCTTTTCAACCGCCTTATCTGGACTTTCCCCTTTTTCCATAAACGCCAAGCAATTAAGTATCCGATAAAAATGATATGTCAAAGAGCGTGTGATGGAAACTGGTTCTTCTCCCTCGTTTAACATTTTTTGCAAGGCCGCTTGCGCTTTTTGACTGTAGCCACCGGCCGCAAAATAACAAACATCTTCTGATGAGGATGAAGATTGGTCAGCCACCACTGCCTTCACATCATCGACAGTTGCATTTTTCTTATCCCCGATATAGGTAATGAATTTCTCAAGTTCACTCAAATTTGTTTTGCGGTCATTAGACATTCTGGCACAAAACAACTGCAAAGCCTCATTGCCGATAGTAATTCCGGCCTCGATAAATTTAGCGCGCGCGGTAGAAAAAATATCTTCATCTCGGTCTTCATAACAAGCAACCGCCGCCATATCTTCTCGTTTTTCCGCCAAATTGACTAAAGAGGATTTTTTGTTAAGAGAAGCCGACGAGATAACCAATAACGTGTCTGAAGAACTGTTATCAAGCATTGCGGACAAATGTTTGGTCAGATTATTATCGGCATCTTTGATGATAATAACTCTGCGCCCGCCCATCAAGGATTGGCTGTTATATTCAGAAATCATCAAACCGGGATCAGAGTTGACATCGGCACCGTTAAGATAAACAACTGCAAACGGATCATACAAATCCTTAGAAACGGTGAGAATGAGTTTGCGCACGTATTCCGCCACCAAACCCTCATTGCTACCATAGACCAAAAACCCTTTAATGTTTGGCTCCGGTTTCTTGAAATATTTATCTATTTGTGCGGCCTTATAAATCAAGACTATTGTCCTTTTTGCCTTGCTGTGAATGGAAATAAGCCCCCAAACGTAAAGCTATATCATTAGCAAGAATTTTAGCAGCATCGGTTTCGGTTTTTTTCTGAGCCATAGTGGTAGAATAAGGATTAGCCATAATATCATAGCTCACATAAGCAACACTATCCCCCTTGACCAAGGTTTCACTTCCCTCAAGCAGTTCATATCCCACACGATATGTAACACGCTCACTTGTTGCGGTAATATCTTGCCGCATAGCTTGCTGAACCACATTTCGGCTAAGAAGTTTTACCTTCAGACGATATTTGGGGTTCTTAGGCGCTCCGGTCGGTGTAATCAGATCAAGCAAATTATTACGTAGTTGCTGCCCAAATCTATCAGCGATTCTCTCCACCTTAACCTGCGACATTTCGGTTGTAATTGAAGTATCCGTCTCTCCACCAAAATACCAAGAGCTTGTGGTATCGCGCTTTACATATAAGGGCTCAAAACCACAGCCGGAGAGCACTATGGCCAAAAGACAAAGCAACCATTTTCCACTCATTTCCTTTCTCCTTTATGCTTTCCGACTGTTCTTTATGCTAGGCAACAATGTTCACGATTTTGTTAGGAACAACAATAATCTTCTTGATTGTTTTTCCTTCCAGCTGACGCTGGACATTGCCAATGGTCAATGCGGCTTTTTCAACATCTTCCCGCGGGGCATCCTTTGGCATTTCTATGGTACCGCGAACTTTTCCGCAAATTTGCACGGCGTAAGTCACCGTCGTTTCCTCTGCCAATTTAGGATCGCCAACCGGCCAAGCCTCGGTAATAACCAACGTATCATTGCCCAAACGCGCCCACATCTCCTCTGCCAAGTGCGGTGTAAACGGAGACATCAAGCGAATAAGGGTGCTGTAAAGCTCTGCCGGCACTTTCTCAAGAGAAGACATATAGTTCACAAAAGTCATCAGTGAGGACACGGCAGTATTAAATTTCATCTGATCAATACGCTCGGTTACTTCCAAAATGCACTTATGCATAGCGCGCAGATCGTTTGCCGTTGCCGGAATATCATAAACTTTCTTGAAGAGGTTATAGACTTTACCAACAAAGCGGTAGACACCCATCAAACTTTCATCAGACCACATCGCCACTTGGTCAAACGGCCCGATAAACATCTCATACAAGCGGAAAGTATCAGCGCCATAAGCGTCAACAATATCATCAGGATTGATGACATTTCCGCGAGACTTTGACATTTTCTCACCGTTTTCAGCCAAAATCATGCCATGAGAAGTACGTTTTTTATAAGGCTCCTTGGTCGGCACCAAACCACAATCATAGAGGAACTTGTGCCAAAAACGAGAATAAAGCAGGTGCAAAGTAGTATGCTCCATTCCCCCGTTATACCAATCAACCGGCATCCAATACTCCAGAGCTTCTTTAGAGGCAAATTCCTTATCATTGTGCGGATCACAATAACGCAAGAAATACCAAGAAGACCCTGCCCAGTTTGGCATGGTATCAGTCTCTCTGCGTGCATGGCCGCCGCATCTGGGGCAGGTAGCATTGAGCCAATCACCGGCTTTAGAAAGAGGCGATTCGCCTTCATCATTGGGATGATAATCCGGCACCGGCGGCAAAGTAAGTGGCAACTCAGATTCAGGGATCGGCTGCCAACCGCATTTTTCACAATAAACCATAGGAATAGGCTCACCCCAATAACGCTGACGAGAGAACACCCAATCACGCAATTTGAAGTTAACTTTTGCCCGCCCAAAGCCATGAGAAGTCGCATACTCAATAGCAGCCTTCATGCCGTCTTCTTTATTCATACCGTTCAAGAAACCCGAGTTGATATGGGCTCCGTCGTCTTCCCAAGCTTTTTCAGAGATATCCCCGCCTTCCAAAACTTGGATAATCGGCAAATTAAAGACTTTGGCAAAATCATAGTCTCGCTGGTCATGAGCCGGCACCGCCATAATTGCACCGGTTCCATACCCGGTCAAAACATAATCAGAGATAAAGACCGGAATCTCCTCTCCCGTAAACGGGTTAACTGCCTTAACCCCTTTAAGTTCGACACCTGTTTTTGAATCATCCATGGTTCTTTGCAGGTCAGACTTTTTAGCCGTAGCCTCAACATAAGCTTTAACCTCATCGGGGTTGGAAAACTTGCTCATATATTTCTGCACGAACTCATGTTCCGGCGCCAAAACCATATAAGTCACGCCAAAAGCAGTATCCGGACGTGTTGTAAAAACAGTTAATTTGTCATCTCCAAATTTGAAATCGAGCTCGGCACCTTCAGAACGGCCAATCCAGTTAATTTGCTGAGATTTGACTCTGTCAATAAAATCGAGCCCTTCCAAGTCATTAATAAGCCTATCGGCATACTTGGTAATAGCAATCATCCACTGCTCTTTATCTTTGCGAACAACCTCTGCCCCGCAACGCTCACAATGTCCGTTGACAACTTCTTCATTAGCCAAGCCAACCTTACAAGACGGGCACCAGTTGATGGCGATTTTATCTTTATAGGCCAAGCCTTTTTCAAAGAACTTAATGAACATCCATTGTGTCCATTTATAATATTCCGGAGAAGACGTATCAATGCATCTGTCCCAATCAAAGCTAAAGCCCAAAGATTTCAGCTGCTTGGTAAAAGTTTCAATATTTTTCTTTGTAGACACGGCAGGATGCACGCCTGTTTTAATGGCATAGTTTTCAGCCGGCAGGCCAAAAGCATCAAAGCCCATCGGGTAGAGCACATTAAATCCCTGCATTCTCTTTTTGCGAGCGATAACATCCAACGCGGTATAAGAACGCGGATGCCCCACATGCAGCCCTGCACCGGAAGGGTACGGAAATTCGACCAAGGCATAAAACTTTGGTTTGCTCTTGTCTATCTCAACATGGTAGGCTTTTTCATCATCCCAGATTCCCTGCCATTTTTTTTCTATTTTTTTGAAGTTATAACGATCTTCCAAAGGCCACTCTTTTTGCCACTCTGCAAAGCTCTCTTTGCCGTCAAATCTTTTATTGTTCATTGTTTATTATCCCAGAAATTTTATTTTAAGTTCAAACTTTTTCGATATAAAACTCGTGCTTGTTTCAAAATTGCATCTTCCACCTTTCGGTCAAGCTCCAAATTATCAGGCTCCGCCACCCACTCTTGCCCGTTCCACAATCGTTTATTGACTTTGGCAACCAAACAATCACTACGCAACTTTTCACTCAAGACCTTAATCTCAAGTTGGTACTCAACTCCGGACACACCTTCGACCAAAGTCCACCCGGTTGTAATGGTTCCCGATTCTTTATCTTCGGAAATTTCCTTCATAAAAGCAACTTTATCTCTGGCAGCTTGCCACAAAAACTTATTTGGCTCAAAAGTTGTTTTTACCTCTTCTTTTACCTCCGGCTCGCCCCACCAATTAAAAGGGTTCATCCATGCACAGCCCGAAAGCAAAAAGGCGAGGAGCAAAACGGTATATTTTTTCATTATCCATCTCTTCAGAGTGTTATTTCACAAACTTTTTCTCAAAAGTAACGTAGTTTAAGTTATTTGACAAGAGTCTATTTTTCTCTCTTGTAATTATCGCCAGATAAAATAAAATAAGGCAGATTTCAAAACCACAAAAGGCAAAGAACAAATGTCTGACATACGTTTGCAAGCAACAATCATGCTCCAAGAGATCCTGGAAAAGAGGACTTTTGCTCAAGATGTAAAAACGCACCTCGATTCGGCGTTGGGAACAGACACGGCTTTTGCCAATATGCTCTTGCAAACATCACTGCGGCATTTGGTTTATATCAAGAAGATTCTCAAAAATTTCATCAAAAAGAAATTACCGGCCTCATCACAAATGGCATATTATGCGCTTATTTTGGGCGCAACGGAGGCTTTGTACCTCAACACACCGGACTATGCCGTTATCAACAGTTATGTTGAAATTGTCAAAAAACGTCTGGATAAATATGTTGCAGGCTTTGTTAATGCGGTTTTAAGAAAAGTTTGCGCAGGCAAAGAAGAATTCAAGGCTCAAGACCAGGGCATGTTTTTTCCCAACGATTTCAGAGGGCTGTTAAATAAAGATTATGGCAAGAAGCAAACGCTTGCCATTGAAAAAGCAGCCCTGGAAGAGCCTCTGCTTGACATCACGCTTAAAGAACCCTGCACAATAAAAGGAGCGCAAGTGTTGCCGCTTGGCACTCTACGCCTCAAGAACTCAGGCTCCATAACAAAAATAAACGGATACAAAAAAGGACTTTGGTGGGTTCAAGACTTTTCATCGGCCCTCCCGGTTAAACTGCTGAAAGATATTAAAGGTAAAAAAGTTTTAGACCTTTGCGCGGCTCCGGGTGGTAAAACGGCACAACTTCTTACCGCCGGAGCAAAAGTTACGGCCGTTGACATATCTGCCTCTCGCCTAAAAAAGCTTGAGGAAAACTTAAGCCGCTTAAATTTAAGAGCAGATAACATTATTTGTGAAGATGCTCTGCGCTTCTTGCAAGATTTCTATGGCGACCCTTTTGATATTATTTTGCTGGATGCTCCGTGCTCTGCCACCGGCACTTTGCGCCGCCATCCGGAGCTCGTGCACATCAAAAGCGCCGCCGACGTTGAAAAAATGGCAAATTTACAAAAACAACTGCTTAATTTGACCGGACGAGCCTTAAAAAAAGAAGGTATTTTGGTTTATTGCACCTGCTCCCTTTGCAAAAAAGAAGGAGAAGAGCAAATAGCATCTTTCCTACAAGATAGAAAGGAATTCAAAACCGTTCCGGCGGCCCTTCCGCCGGAGCTTGCAGAGTTGCAAACACCTGAAGGCTGGATCAGAATTTTGCCGTCCTCGCTACCGCAATACAAAGGAGCCGATGGATTTTTTATAGCTTTACTAAAGAAGGAAAACTGATGCTTTTTGCCAAACCGGAAAACACTCAAAACACAAACCCTCAAAACATCTGCATTTTAGGGACCTCCGCGCTCAGCTTTTATCTCGCCGCCGAGTTGCAAAAAATCGGCCACAAAATAACAATTCTCTGCCCGCCTAAAGAAGCAGACGAATTTGCCGCCACTGATTTTATCATCAAAAACGAACAAAAACTACAAAGTCATCGCCATAATTTTCATTACACATTTGAACTAAACTTCACGCCTGATTTACTTTTGATTGCATCCGGCATGGTAGACCTTCGCCGTGATTTGCTTTTGCTTTCTCCGCACTATTTAGCAGAAACACCCATTATATCCCTCACCCCGACAGAACCCAATTCGCTAATAAGCGATATTTTAGGTAAAGTTATTATTAATGGCTATTTCAACGGTTGGCTGACTCGAGAAAAGAATCACGTTATCAATTTTTCTCGTCGTCCCAATATAACCTTCAGTCTTGAAGAGCTATCCCCACGGGCAATACTTCTGCAAGATATTTTTAACAACACGGAAATAGAAACAATATTTCGAAGCAATAATGCCGCTAACTTTTGGCACTGGTTTGCCCCGCGCATTACCGCCGCTTTACTGGACTTGCCATCTGGCAAAAGCATTTACGCCTTAGGAAAAACCAAAGAAGGTCGTGGCATTATAGACAAATGCATTGAAGAGCTAATAAATTTGGCAACCATAGACAATATAAAAATAGAAGGAACCGATATATTATCGCAAATATACGCCATTCCGGAAAACTACACCCCTCTTTTGCAAAGGCTCCCCAAGGCTGGCAGCATTTTACTTCTTGAAAGACTTGAGGCTCTTTTATTCCACGGAACAAATGCGGCAGATCCACGTTTTCAACGCTTAAAAAATCTGATAAAAAAGATACGCAACAAACTTTAGTATAACCTTTTAATCTTGCTTGAAGAAACCACTCAAGAAGATTATACTTCTTTTTAGTTTGGAATAGCTCAAAGGAGCAAAAGATGAGTTTGGAAAATATTTTTTTGCTGTTCGGTGTTTTGTTTTGCCTTTTAATCGGGTTCATAGGCTTTAGCATTCTAAGCCGCCGCGCGCTTCAAATTCCCCTCTCCGCAATAATCATATATGGTCTTACTTTTGTTGTTAGTTTAGCCTTTGTTATTTTCAACTGGGATGACAATGATTTTATTTCTCAAGCCTCCGCCTTTTCTTTTTTAGCGCCGTTACTTGCGGTTTTGCCCACAATCGGGCTTATATTCTTTCCGCTCAAGCTTATTTTTAGGTGGTTGTTTTTCTTTTGCTTGGCAAGCCTTGTTTTAATATGCTTTAATATTGAGGCAATATTATTTTCAAACCTTCCGCTTTGGGCCAACCAAATCATTGTTGCTTTTCTATGGTCGATCATTGCTGCTGGATTGAGAGTATTAAACGGCGAACCTGTTTTAGTTGTTTCAGAAGTTCTTTGCACCGGGCTTGGAATTTTTATTCTCTCGTTGATTGGTGCGGCTCCCTTTATTTTAGGTCTAAGCAATGCTTGTTTGTTTGCTGCCTCGTTAGCTTTTTTATTTTACAACTGGGTACCTTCGGCTCTTTCTCTCAAAGACCCTGAGGCAGATTTGTTAGGTTTTCTCATTGGGGGACAATTAGCTTGGTGTGTGGCTGAAGGCTCCGGTGCGCCGGCCATAATCTTCATTATGCTGTTTGTTTGTGAATTTCTTTTTGCGCTTGCCCAAAAACTAACCTTTTTGCCGGCATTTGCAAATATCAAACAAGACACGGCTTATGCCAAGGCAATTTCTTCAGGATTGTCCCAAGCAACCATCGCCAGCCACTTTTTAAGAATCAACCTGCTGTTGGTTTTATTTGGTTGTTTTCAGGTTTATGCTCCCAACCAGATTTCCATACCTTTGGTCTGCGCCGCCATCACAGCATGGCAGCTTTATCGACTGGTACACTGGAGCACTCTCACTTCCGGCATAAGAGAGACCAATCAAGCCGTTGCCGCCGAGCTCAAAAAGAACTTTGCCGAGATAAAAAAACGCCTCAACAAGGATAAATAGAACCGCAATGCTGCTAGATTTTTTGAAAAAATTTTTCCTGCAACCTCGCCCGGCCAATCCGGAGGACCTAACGCCGGAGGCTGCCTTGCAAATAAATTTTCGCGTTGTTGTCGTAGAATTTGCCGACAATGTTGAAGGCAATTGCGGAGAGCTTGTTGCGAATTTTCTAAAAACTTGTGAAGGCTTAAACGTTAGTTATTTTGATGAGCCTTTTGATAAAACTTTCCTAAACTTGGAAAGCCGCACCTTGTTTGACCTTCTGGATAAAGGACAAAACATATTAGACAAGACCGGGGCAGATGTTCTGGTTTGGGGCTGCCGGGAAGGAGATAAGATTAGGCTAAACTTCCAAACCGGTAACCAATACGGTGCCCATGGAGATAGCTTTGTCTCTCTGCTTGATAGCTTATATTTTCCGGCTGCTTTGTTTGAAAGGACAGATATTTTCTTTCCACCATCACTGATAACTCTATTATATGGAGCCACCATCAGCGCTTTGAACTTAACGGAAAGAACTCCGCAAATTCAAAAAAGATATTTGCTGAAAAAAATTATCGCCAAACTGTCTTCCGACAACTCTGCCAAATCCCTCTCCATAGACTACATTCCCTATGTGATGAATTTTTTGGGTATTATATATCTGAGTTTTTGCGCTCGCTCGGAAACGGACAAAGATTTCAAAATTGTCAAGAATCTGCTAGAAACGGCCATTAAGCACCAAGATTTGATAAAGAACCCCATTCACCTTGGTTGTATTTATTACCACTTTGGCCAGCTATATGATTCAGCCTCAATGCGCTTGCCCAAACATCCCACCAGTTACTACAGAGGAGCCATCAGCAACTACCGCTTGGCACAAAAATACCTTGGCAAATACAATTACCCTTATAACTATGGGTTGATATCTTTCACACTTGCCAAATTATACTTCAACTACTGGCGGCAAAAAGAAGATTTGCAAGCTTTGCGAGATGCCGTTTTTAATTTAAGAGAAGCAGAAAAGATTTTCACCTATGCTCTGTTTCCTGAGTTCTGGGCAGAGATAGAAGGTGAGTTAGGCTATTTATTATCTCTCCTTGGCAACATTACCGGCAGTGATGAGATAACCGAGCTGGCGATTGCCGCCTATAAAAACCAGCAAAAAATCATCACCGAGAAGAGGGACCCTTTGCTGTGGGCGCAGATTCAAGAAAAGATAGGAGAGATTTACTATCGTCTTGGCAAAAAAGACGCAGACAAAGACACATTGGAAGAGGCCTTAGAATATTTTCACGATTCCCTGTATATTTTTGAGAATATGAACTTGAGTGAGGACGCCAAACGCCTAACCACCTCAATTGCCAAAACCAACCACGTTTTGAGCTATCAATAAAAATTAATTGCAAAATAAATTTATAGCTCTAATATATTTCTCGCAGACGCGAGTTGCGCCTGTGGGGTATGACAACCCCTTAACACGAAAAACCACTCCTCTTTTGGGGAGCCGGGGATATAAGCGTATTTATATGTCGAATAACTCGGACTGTCGTGTTACAGTTGTCAACTCCCCTCCTTGAAATTCAAGGAGGTTTTGTTTTTTGAAACAAATACGGAGTTTTGACATGAACAGTTTCAACCAAATTTTACGCCGACAACTGGCCACACAATTACAAAAAATCAGACTTGATCGGAACGCTTCTTTGCAAGCTATTGCCCTAGACAGCGACTTATCTTTGCAAAATTTAGAAGCTATAGAGAATGCCGAAGGAATATCTTTCAAAAAATATCAACGACTAATAAGATTTTATAAAAAAAGATTACACATAACCCTGACTGATTAATTACTAGCATCAAAAAAGCCCGCAGATTTGCGGGCTTTTCTGCAGTAATCGAAACATCAAGACTTAAGCGTTGGAATTAATCCAAGATTCGATGGTTGACTTGGAGTTCAAACCAACTTTAACATCAATCTGCTTACCATCTTTGAACAAGAACAAAGTAGGAATGCTGCGGATTCCATATTGAGCGGCAGTGTTAGGAGATTCATCAACATTCATCTTGCAAATCTCAACCTTGTCAGCCATTTCCTTGGAAACCTCTTCCAAAACCGGGATCAACTGACGGCAGGGGCCGCACCACTCAGCCCAAAAATCAACCAAGACCAAACCCTTAGCCTTCAAAACCTCATTTTCGAACTGGGCGTCTGTAATAGCTTTCATGTCGTTTCCTTTCATATATAAAATAATGCTCATGCAATACAGATAATATAGGAGATAAAAAAAATAAATTAAAGAGTAATTTGCACTTATTTATATATTTATTGTCCTATCGGCATCATTACTGCCGTGTTTGTCCACAAAATATAGGTTTCGACCCTTTTACCGGGATAGATTTTTTCGACCAAAGCCCTATATGCGGCGAGCTGGCGGACATAAGATTCGGGAACCTGTACAACAGTTTGGGCCGCCGGCCTGTTGGTCTTGAAATCAACAATCATCACCTTGTCAGAAAGTACGGCCAAACGGTCTATCTTGCCGGAGATAATCTTGCCCTCAACCTCACCCATCACCGGCACCTCAGCCTTAGAATTTTCACCAAAGAGCGGAGCAAAATCAGGATTCTCCACCAAAGCAAGCACCTCTTTGCAAATTCTTTGCTGCTCCGAGGCTGCCAAATCTGACCCAAATTTTTGCAGATATTCCATGGTAGCCTTTTCCCTGTTTTGAGCCTCGACCTCCGGCAAAAACTGCATCAATTTATGAATAATAAGACCGCGCCTGAAATATTCCGGATGCCCTTCATTCAAGGGAGAATCAGCAATTTCTTCTTCATCTTCGTTTTCTTTTGAAGGTGTAAGAGGTTTAGCAAGCGGAGCCTCAACAGGAGCAGGCTTTTCTATCCAATCAAAGCGCGAGATCTCTGCTTTGACGGCGGCAGGTTGCGGCGCCGGCGGCAGCGGAGCCTCTTGGCAAACCTCATAGCAAAGAGAACCGTCATCTTTATTTTCCGCTATTGAAGAAAGCGCATTTTTGCATAAGCTATACCAGGACTCATCACTGACTTTTGTGCCTCTTTGATAGCCGCAAATACACAACCTTTCTTCTGCTCTGGTCAAGGCCACATAAAGCAATCGGTGATATTCCTCCAAAGAGAGTTGCTTCTCTTTTTCCTTAATTTGGCGGCAATTATCTTCATAATCGGCGGATTGAAAAGGATAAAGCAATAAGTTATCATCAAAGAGGAGGCCAGCTTCGTTTCTAATTTGCTTTACTCTGACAGTGTCTGGCAAAATCACAATCGGTGCCTGCAAGCCCTTAGACCCGTGCACTGTCATGATTCTAACGGCATCTTCCTGGCTTTGCTCAAGCTCACGTTTGATTTCCACTTCATCGCCTTCCATCCATTGCACAAACAATTGCAAAGAGGGAATATGTTCCTGCTCAAAAGAAAGCGCCAGGTTCACAAACTCATCCAAACCGTCTTCGGCCTCGTTTCCAAGCCTTGCCACAAACTTTTGCCGCCCTTTGAGCGTGGTCAGGACATGGCTGTAAAATTCAAACGGCCGCACTTGGTCTGCCATATTCAAAAGCTGCTGCAAAACAAGAGCCGTTTGCTGATATTTTGGATTCCCCTGCAGACGCTGCCATAGAGTTAAAGATTTCCGATCATAACACAAGTCAAAAAGGTCATCATCAGTGAGACCGAACAAAGGAGATTTCAGTACCTCGGCCAGGGTCAAATCATCCTCAGGCAGCAACACAAATTTCGCCAACGAGAGCAAATCCTGCACGGCAATCTGCTCCAAGAGCTTAATTTTATCTGCGCCGGCCACATTAACTCCGATATTTTTGCAGGCTCTGACCAATTCCTCAACAAAGCTGTTGCGGCGCTGAACCAAAACCATAAAATCGCGATAACGCACAGGCCGATTTTTAGAAACCAGCAGCTCTTTGCTTTGCACTTTTTTATAGATATTCTCGGCAATCATTTTTGCCAGACGAGAACTGGTGGATTCCGCAACGATTCTCTCCACCGGCGGCAACCAGATATCAGGATTTTCGCCTTTTTCAGCCTCCACCAAAGGCCAAAGTTCCATCTTGCCGGCCTCGCCTATTCTGGAAGGCACATGCCAAACTTTTTCCTCTGCCGACACCACGCCGGTCTTGGCAGCCTCATCTTCAAAAACACGATTAACCGTGTCCAAAATGGCCGCGGTTGAGCGGAAAGAAACATCCAGATTAACTTCTTTAAATGGTGTGCTTTCACTACTTTGAGCGGCAAAATAACGGCGCATTTTTTCAAACTCAGCAGGGTCAGCCCCCTGAAAAGAATAGATAGATTGCTTTCTGTCACCAACGGCAAAAACCGTACTGTTTTTGTTTTTTGCTCCTTCCCCATAGAAAAATTCTTGGGTAATGGCACGGATAATTGCCCATTGGTCAGGCGATGTGTCTTGCGCCTCATCAATCAACACATTGTCGATTCCACCGTCCAATTTATAAAGTACCCATTGAGCCACTTGCGGATTCTCTAGCAAACTTCTGGTCTGCACAATCAAATCCTCATAGTCAACTTTGGAGTGCAGACGTTTATAGTCCGTATATCCTTTAAGCAAATCTTCTGCCAAAAACAAAACCGCCTTGGTTGAGGCAAACAAATTAACCGCCGCCAGTTTCTGGTTTGCCTCAAGAAGTCTCAACGCCTCACTGAGAGCAAAATCAGGTCCATCGGGAAAAGCGGCCACCACCGCCTTGGTTCCGACACTTTTGCGCGGCTCAAATTTATCTGTCAGAAAGACAGAGCGATAAGCCTCAAAATCTTTTGCCTCAAAAGATTTCCTCAAAGCTTCACCCTTGCCCCTGTCAGTAGCGGAACCTTGCGCCAAGGCCTCAACAAGGCTTTTAACCGCCAAAACATCAGTGGCGGCAAAAAAATCTTCAATCACGCTTTCGGATGTTTCAACAAAAGAAACTTTGAGTTTTTTGGCAACCTCAGCCAACAAGGCATCACTTCCTTGGGCGAGCAGACGAATAATTTTATTTCGATTCTCGGTCAAAGAGTTCATAAGTTTGGGAAAAGAATATTCGCTCACTTTGGTGGTAATGTATGCCAATGCCTGAGCTGTCCGCCCGTTTGGCTCAAGCTCAATTTTGCGCAAAAGCGAAGTTTTGATGTTTTCCAAAGCCTCATCTGCAGTACGATCATCCATCACCTCAAAATAGGGAGATATTTTTGCTTCCAAAGGAAATCTCTTTAATATTTCCTGGCAAAAGCTGTGAATAGTCTGAATTTTCATTCCACCCGGGGTATCAAGCAAAACCGCAAACAATCTTCTGGCTTGAGCCATAACCTTGTCATCCAAAGTTTGCTGGCCCAAAAGCTGTTGGAGCTGAGATATGAGCTTGTCATCATCAATTACCGCCCACTTACTCAACCGCTCGGCAATACGATTATTCATTTCCACCGCAGCCGCTTTTGTATAGGTCAAGCACAAGATTCTGGCAGGCGCCACTCCTTTTAAGAGGAGACGCAAAACTCTATCAGACAACACTTTGGTTTTGCCTGTTCCGGCAGAAGCCTCCACCCAAACCGAGAGATTGGGGTCAGAGGCTTTTCTCTGCTGTGCCGAGGCTAGATCGATTCTTCTTTGTTTTTCAAGCACCAAATCAGTCATCGTCACCCTCGTTCACATACCATTCTTTAACTCTGGCCAAATGCTCATAATCCGAATATTCGGGAATTTTTTTGGGATTAGGCTGACAAATATAGGCCGTTGTTTCAAAATCAAACAACGTGATTAAATCTCTCAAACGTTGCTCAGTTTCAGCTAAAATCTTCTCAATTTTGTCAGAGATAACCACTTCCTTGCGCGAAAGCTGCCAATAGCGCAAAGATTCCACATCTGCGGCGGCAATTCCCTCAAAACCGCCTTTTTGTGCAATAATCCCCTCAAGCGGCAGTTGCGGAGCAAAACCAAGTGTCACCTCTTTAACACTGCGTGCTTTTCCGGTCTTATAGTCAATGATATTGATTTTGCCGTCCTTGGTCTGGTCCACTCTGTCGGCCTTGGCCGTTAGGGTAAATTTCCCCCCCGGCAAATCAAGCTCAAACCGACCTCTGACTTCATTATAAACTTTGGCAATTTGCGGTCGATATTTTTCCTCCAAGGCGGCCAAATGCTCAATCATTTTTTCAAACTTTGGCCACCAAAAAGCCTTTTTCTCTGCCAATTTTGGATCTTGTTCAAACTTTTGGCGCCCCAAAGCCAAGAGCTCTTCCTTCCCACCGGCAGGAAAACTATTTGGATAGCGATTATTAAAATCTTCCAAAATCCCGTGCAACAAATTTCCAAAATCAGCCATAGTCAGCTCACGCTCAATATCTTCAAGCTTCTTGAGCCGCAAAATATACTTGGCAAAGATACTGTAAGGATCTCGCATCAGCATCTCTATTCCGCTGGCAGAAAGCTCTCTTGGCCTGGCTTTTAGAGGAGGCCTGGGCTCAGGGGAAGATATTTTATCAAACTTCAGAGGTCCATCCAAATTTTTTGCCGTTTGCTCATAAACTTTTGCTTCCAAAGTTTCAATATCTATCTGCAGAGCTTTTAACACGGTCTCAAGCCGCATCCACCAACGAGACTTAAGCATTGGGGTTCCCTCAACTCTCTCGGCTCTGGCCAGGCAAACCTGTTTTGCTCCCATAAACTGAGCCAAATCAGCCCCCAAAACACCGATTGCTTTTTCCGGCTGCGGGAATCCAAAGTCTCTTTTCATCGGGCGCGACATCCATGGGTCTGCCGCCGGAGAAGAAGGCCAAATTCCCTCATTAACCTCGCCCAATATCATCACATCAAAATGCTGCAACCTGGCCTCAATCGGCCCCAAAACTTTCAGCCTGGGGTGAGTGCCATATTTCGGGCGCACCGGCACTTGCAAAGCCAAAGCCTCAAACAAGCCCAAGTATTGATCCGGAGCCACCTCCCCCAAGACATCGGCTTTTTCCATCACCTGCGCCATCAAAGCCGCGCCTGCCTGCCCGGCATCTCCGCGCCACAAATTTTCTTTCCCCTCTTTCTGTTTAGTTGCCGCCACGGCTTCCGCAGCCTTAATATGCGCTTCCAACAAAGCGGATAAACTAACTTTTGCCTGCAAATATAAATCAGAAAGGGGCTTTAATAAGGATTGCAAAGAAAGAAGAATTTGCTCTGCCTCTGTGTCTTCTTGTTGCCCGCGCCAAACAATTTCTTCCAAAGCTCTGGCCTTTTTGCGGACAACGGAATATTCTTGGCCCATTCCGCATAGCGGATGTTTTAACAAACTCAAAATTTCCACTCTTGCAGCATCTGGTTTAGCGGCCTCTGCCACCAAACGCATAAAACTTCCCCACGGTGTCAAAACCAGCGGCCGCCCGGCGGAATCATCAATTTTGATTCCCCAACGCTCCAACTCTGCTGCCACACGCCTGGCCAGATTTCTATCCGGCGTAACCAAAGCCGCTGTCTTTTCTGGTGTTTCCAAAACCTCACGCATAATCAAAGCAATAGCCACGGCCTCTTGGCGAATATCCTGGCAATCAATAAGCTGTAGTCCCTCACAGGCTTTGGCTGATATTGTTTTGGATGTTAGATCACGCCACTTGTCAGTTGAAACCGCCGGCCGCATAATTTCAGAGAGCAGTTTTTCTCTTTCCTCATTCTGCGGCAAAACCAAATCTTGCACTTGCTCCCTTGAGATTTTAAGAAAATCCAAAAGCGTTTTAAGCTCAAACTGCGGATGGCTCTCATCAATCTTGTTCCAAGATTCCTCATCCAAAAACTTATCAAGCCCGGCCAAAACAATCTCACCGTTTGGCAATTCTGCCACCACCTTCACCAACTCCCGCATAGAGGGAAAAGTTGCAGTTGTTCCGGCAATGACAATCCGTTTGTTTGGCCTTGTTTCCGCCCAAATTTGCGCTTGCTTCAACATTAATTTACTTTTGCGCTCACTGGCATCAATCACACCGCGCTCTTGCAAAATTTGCGGCCAATAAGCAGTGATGATTTCCAAAAATTTGAGTGTCTCCTGCCAGTGTCCGGCATATTCTTCCGGCACCAAATTTTGCAAATTGGCAAAATCTAAGTTTTCATTATTAACGGTATCAATGAGATTTCCGAGCTCCTGAGCCAAAAAGCAAGCCTGGCTGAGAGAAATGCTCTCAGTGCCAAACTCTTGTGGCTTGGAAAGAATAATCCGCATAAACAGCATCATTCTTTCCATTGGAGAAATAGCTGAGGGAATCTCTAACACTCCGGCTGCAGCCCCCTGCCCGCTTAAAGCAAGTTCATCTTCCTCAACATCAGCAATCGGCAGCATCTGCGGCAACAACATCGGCTGCATACCGCGAAGCTTCACAAAAGTCTCGGCCATAGTTTTACAGGCACGACGGTTGGGTAATAGGATCAAGACATCAGACAACGCCAAGGGGTTTTGCGTATACTCATCCAACAGCCTTGCCGCCAATACATCGGCAAAACTGTTGGAAAGCGATATGTTAAACACCCTAAGCAGCTTCAAAAACCTCTTTAACAAATTTTTCAAGCGCACGGCCGCGATGAGAAACCGCAGCCTTTTCTTGCTTGCTCATTTCAGCAAAAGTCTTATCAAATCCATTCGGCACAAAAATCGGATCATAACCAAAACCTTGATTGCCGCGGCACTCAGAAATGATTTTGCCCTCTACTTTTCCCTCAAAAAGTTTCACCTCTTCTCCCGGTACTTTCAGCGCCAACACACAAGCAAAATGTGCCTTTCGGTTTGAAGAAGGCACCAAAGCCAACTCACCCAAAAGTTTAGAAATTCTAGACGGTGTATCCGGTGCATAGCGTGCGGAATAAACACCCGGACGCCCACCCAGAGCATCAACACAAAGTCCGGAATCATCTGCCAAACACGGCAAGCCGGAAGCTTTGCTCAATGCCTCGGCTTTAAGAGCGGCATTTTCAGCAAAAGTTGCTCCCGTTTCCTCGACATCAGGCAAGCTTAAATCTCTTGCCGAAACAATCTCCACCCCAAAAGGCGCCAACATCTGTGAAAGCTCATCAATCTTACCTTGATTGTGAGAGGCTAAAACCAACTTTTTAATCATTAACCACTCCCAATGCTTTTTTCTGTTTAGCAATCAGCTCGCGGATTCCTTTTTTACCTAAAGCCAGCATTTGGTTAAATTGCTCCTCATCAAACGGAGCTCCTTCGGCGGTACCCTGAATCTCAACCAGTTTGCCGCTTTCGGTCATCACAAAATTCATATCCACCTGAGAATTTGAATCTTCTTCATAGTCCACATCCAGCACGACTTCTCCGTCATAAATATCACAAGAAACAGCTGCCACAAATTCTCTTATTGGGTTAGCTTTAAGTTTTTTCAAAGCCACCAGTTTTTCCATTGCCTGGTAGAGTGCGACAAACCCTCCGGTAATAGATGCCACCCTGGTGCCACCGTCTGCCAAAATAACATCGCAGTCAATACAAATGGAAATATCTTTCATCTTTTCCAAATCCACCACAGAGCGGAGAGATCGTCCGATAAGGCGTTGAATTTCCTGAGTTCGACCGGAAGGCTTTTTGCACTCTCTTTGCACTCTCACTTGGGCGGAGCGAGGCAGCATAGCATATTCTGCGGTAACCCAGCCTTTATTTTGGCCCTTGAGCCAAGCGGGCACTTTTTCTTCCACACTGGCGGTACAGATAACATGGGTGTTGCCGTATTTCACCAAACAAGAACCTTCGGCATAAGGATTATATCCGGGAACAAGCTCTATCTCTCGCAGAGCATCATTAGCACGATTTGTATGACGCATTTTTCATCTTCTTTAATACTGATTAAACCTGCCTGCTAGGATATGTCATTTTCTTTTTTCTGGCAACAAAAAAGCCCCGTTGATACAGGGCTTTTTTTACAAATCCTCAAAATTTTATTTTGTAACCACCACCATAGCCTCCCTGAGCAGACGTCCATTGAGCATATATCCGGTCTGCAGTTCGGCAATAACGGTTCCGGCCGGTTTAGATTTATCCTCAACCTCTTGAATAACCTGGTGGAAATTAGGATCAAAAACCTTACCCATAATATCCATTTTGGTAATGCCGAATTTTTCAAACACTTTCATAAGCTCGGCCTCTGTAAGCTCCACGCCTTTTTTCAAAGCCTCACAGTTGTCATTACCTTCATTATTATTCACAGCATCAATAGCCCGGTGCAAATTATCTGCTACCGAGAGCAAGCTTTTAGCAAAAGAAGAGATGGCGTATTTATTGTTTTTTTCAATTTCCTGCGCACAGCGTTTTTTGGTATTTTCGGCCTCAGCAAAAGCGCGCAAATAATCCTCTCTCAACTTAGCATTTTCAGCTTTTAAAAGTTCCAAATCAGTATCATCGGCGGCATCATCGACTTCAGCCTCAGCCTCTGCTGCGGATTCGTCTGTTTCTGTTTCATTAGCCAAAGCCTCATCGAGGTCTTTCGCCAAATCATCATTTTGTGTTTCAGGGTGTCTTTTTTTGTTCTTACTCATGTTTTTTCTCTTTAAAAAATTAGGACTTGTGTGTATATACATAAGGAATTTAGTGACTAAAGCTTGACAAGTCAAGAGCGATAGTCTTTTAATACTTTTATAAGTTGTTTCTATTGAAACCTGAGATTGAATTATTTTTCTGGATTCTTGAAAGATATGAGATGAAACCCCACAAATTGAACTCGGATTTAACCACATCAAGACTATTACCCAAAGGTTTTAACAAAAGAAAGTTTACTGTTACATATGCGGTTACCACCAACCCATACTTTCAAGAAATTCAAAATCTCTCCAAGACACAATGTTTAGCCAACACCAGCTGGCCGCAAATAGACAAGATCAGAGGCTGGATGGTTTCAGCTGAAACCGCCACCTTTATGAAATGGGGTGGCCTTGGCGTCATTGCCACCGAACTACCCGAGGCTTTCAATAAATGCTTTGGCCCTCAGGGTGAAAACCTAACCGTTGTAACTCCGCTTTACATCGGCAACACGGGTAAGAAAAAAACGGAGTTAATTGGCGACAAATACATTGGGGCGGAACATAAAGAAATTGAGCTGACAAAAATAAGGACCATTGATGTCCCCTTCATGAGTGAAAAGAATACACTCACCAAATACAAAGTAGATATTTACACCGGCCACTTTGGCAACTGTGACTACATATTCCTCTCTAACGACAGATTTTTCAACATAGACCCCCACAAAGACAATCCTCCCGCTCAAGACGGATGTTATATCAAAAACAAATACGGCATCAATGAAGTTGAGCGTTTTGCCTTTTTCTCAAAATCTGTTTATGTTCTTATCAAAAACATCTGTGCGGAAAAGATTACAGAGATTGAATGCCCGAACGTCATTATCGCCAATGACTGGCATAGTGGTGCACTCTCCGGCCTATTCAAATACTTCACCACCGCACAAGTAGAAAACAAGACCATGGATGCCACCCTTGCCGAGAAGATAAAAGCTCTTCCGGTTGTGCATATTGCTCACCATTTAGGTTATCAAGGTTGGGATTATGAGAACACGGCAAAAATATTGAACTCCCTATATGAGGACAGAGCTGCGGTTGTGTTCAAAAATGCCAAAGCCATCAAAAACAGCAACCCCCGAGCCACCAACACGCTGATTGTGCATGATTGCTACAATCAGGCCTCTTGCAATTTTCACCTGGCAGACAAAGTGGTGACTGTTTCAAAAAACTATCTTGAAGAAGTTTCAAAAGAACTGGGTTTTGGATTTGACTTTCGTGATATCTTAAAAATTCGCAAAGACCACCGCGACTTCTTTGGCATTGTAAACGGTTATGAAAAGAAATTGATATCCCCCAATCAAGAAAAGATTACAGCCGTTAATAAATATTTTGGTGACACGGATTTTAAGACTTTTGATGAAAATCACTTAGAAGGAAAGCTGCATAATAAGGAAGAATTTATCAAACTTATTTCAAAAATCGCCACAGATAAAGACTATAAGCAGAAAGTGATTCCCTTGGTTGATATCTATAAGTTTGAAGACATTTCAAAAGTAATCAAGAACGCAGAAAAGACACCGATTGTTTGCGCCACCAGCCGCTTAGTAGAGCAAAAAGGCTACGACGTTGCTGCCCAAGCAATCTTAAATCTTTCTAAAAAATATAAAGACGCTCAAATAGAATATCCTGTATTCATCTTAGGCGGCGCCGGCGATATTAATTACTTTGAGATGTTAACTAAGCTGAAAGATAAAGTTGCTGAAATTAACCCGCAAATTGCCCGCAGAATTTTTGTCTTTCATGGCTATAAAGATGAGTTTGCCTATGCCATTCAGTTGGCCTCAGACTTTTACATGATGCCGTGCCGATTTGAACCCTGCGGTCTCACCCAAATGGAGGCCATGGCCAAAGGAGCTCTGCCAGTAGCAATGTCAACCGGAGGTCTGGTGGACACGATAGAAGATGGAGTTGACGGCTTTAGAACAGAAGCTTTCTTCTGCAACAATCGCAAGGTTTATGGTAACAACCTTACGGCTCAGCGGCTCAAAAACAATGAAAATGCCTATACGGAAACTTTAGATAAGGCATTGTCAACTTTCTATGATGCCCCCAATCTGATTAACGCCATGAAAAAGAACGCCATGCGCAAAGATTTTAGTTGGGATGTTGAAAACGGCTCTGTTTATAAATACCACAACTTGCTATCTACCGGGCATTTATAGTTCCAGACAATATAAAGTAAAAACGCAGATTATTAATCTGCGTTTTTTTATTATCGGGCAAGAAAACCTCCAGGCGAGTTTTTACTACTTTTTGTTATACTTATCCCGAGCCACATAATGAGTATGCAACAACTCATGAGCTCTGTGAGAACCGGCCTCCCCCAAATATTCTTTATACAAAGTTTTGATTGATTCATTATGATGAGAAAGCCGATTCTTTGCTTTCAAATCCTCATTCATCAACCCCTTGGCGCGTTTTTTGCGAATATCATCGGTAATACCGCGCGGTTTTGGCTGTCCGGGCATCATAACTCTGGGCTGTCCGCCACCTGATATACAACCGCCGCGGCAAGCCATAACCTCAACAAAATGATAAGGCATTTCCTCGCCATTGGCCTTGGCCTCTCTAATCCTATCCAAGATAATTTCGATATTTCCACAACCATGAGCCACGGCAATCTTCACTTTGGTTCCCTTGATGTCGATCTCGGCCTCTTTCACACCATCAAGCCCTTCAAGAGCCTTAAAGTTTACATCACCGAGTTCTTCACCGGTAATATAGAAATAGGCCGTACGCAAGGCTGCGGTCATAACACCACCGGTCACGCCGAAGATGGTTCCGGCACCGGAATACTCACCAAGCGGGCTGTCGGCCTCTTCTTCCGGCAGGCTGCGGAAATCAATACCGGCTTGTTTAATCATGCGGCACAGCTCTCTGGTCGTCAAAGACACATCCACATCTTGGAATCCGGAGCTACTCATGTCCTTGCTGCGAGTAATCTCCCATTTTTTAGCCGTGCAGGGCATAATCGAGATAACCCTGATTTTGGCAGGATTAATCGCCATTTTTTCAGCATAATAAGTCTTAGCCAAAGCCCCTACCATAGATTGCGGAGATTTGCAGGTAGAGAAATGATCAATCATATCATGATGATATTTTTCCAACATATCAACCCAAGCCGGACAACAAGAAGTAAACATCGGCAAACTTTGCGGATTTTCCGTAAAGCGATGAACAAACTCATTGGCTTCTTCGATGATTGTCAAATCTGCACCGAAGTTAGTATCAAACACCTTGTTAAACCCAAGTCTACGCAAAGCAGCATAGGTTTTTCCGGTCAAGTTCTCACCAAAATCATAGCCAAACTCCTCACCTATAGCCACACGCACGGCCGGAGCAATTTGCACGATGGTAACAATCTCAGGGTCACGCAACATTTCCCAAACTTTTTGAGTTTCATCATACTCAACAATGGCACCTGTTGGACAGTGGGCAGAGCATTGACCGCACTTGATACACGGACTTTCGGCCAAAGGGATACCTCCGGCAGCAGTAATTCTGGTTGCCAATCCTCTGTTCAAGTAGCTCAAAGCCCAAACATTTTGCTGGTTTTGACAAACCTCAACACAACGTCCGCAAATAATACACTTAGACGGATCCAAAACAATTGCCTTGGTTGAGTCATCTTTTTCATATTTTTTGTTTAAGCTCGGAAGATTGGAGTGGGCAATTCCAAAAGTATTGGCCATATCCTGGAGCTCACAATGCCCAGAGCGGATACAGGTTAAACACTCATTGGGGTGATTACTTAAAATAAGCTCCAAAACAGTGCGCCGAACATCAACAATCTCGGCATCACCGGTAATGACTTCCATCCCTTCTGCCACCGGCGTGCAACAAGAGCGCATAATCCGCCCGCCCACTTTCACGATACACATACCGCAACCGGCTGAAGGATCAACATCCGGATGTTTGCACAAAGTTGGAATATCAATATGCGCCTGGCGTGCGGCCTCCAAGATAGAGGTTCCTGCCGGCACTTCAACATCAAAATTATCAATCTTTAACTTTACCATGACTATTTCTCCTCCGTGGCAGCAGGTTTAGCATCAACAAGTTTTTCCAGATACTCATTCTCAAAGAATCTAAGAGTGGAGAGTACTGGGTTCGGCGCTGTTTGCCCCAACCCGCAAAGAGAAGCCTTTTGCATAGCGGTAGCGATTCGTTTCAGATCTGCCAAGTCTTGCTTTGTACCCTTACCTTTGTTGATTTTTTCAAGCAACAACAACATTTGTTTTCCGCCGATACGGCAAGGAGCGCACTTTCCGCAAGATTCATCGACCGTAAAATCAAGGTAGAAATTGGCAATATTGACCATATTAGATGAATCATCCATTACAATCATACCACCGGACCCCATGATGGAGCCGATTTTTTTGAGCTCTTCATAACAAACCGGCAAATCCATTTTTTCAGCCGGGATTACACCGCCAGAAGGGCCACCGGTCTGCACGGCTTTAAGTTTTTTGCCGTTTGGTACACCGCCGCCAATCTCATTAACAATCTCGTTGATGGTTGTTCCCATCGGCACTTCAATCAAACCGGAATGCTCAACTTGCCCGGTCAGAGCAAAAACCTTTGTTCCCTTGGACGTTTCTGTTCCAAAAGAGGAGAACCAATCTGCACCCTTCAAAATAATCTTAGGCACATTGCCCAAGGTCTCCACGTTATTAACGCAAGAAGGCTTATCCCACAAACCTTTATTGGTCGGGTACGGCGGACGCGGTCTCGGTGTTCCTCTCTTGCCCTCAATGGAGTGAATAAGAGCTGTCTCCTCACCGCAAACAAAAGCACCGGCACCGAGGCGAACTTCAATATTAAAGGAGAAATCCGTTCCCATAATATTGTTGCCGAGCAGACGATTCTTTTTACAAGCCTTGATGGCCTTATCCAAACGCTCCACTGCCAAGGGATATTCGGCTCTGACGTAGAACCAACCCTGTGTGGCACCGATGGCATAAGCGGCAATCATCATACCTTCAATCACCGAATGCGGATCACCCTCCAAGATGGAACGATCCATATAAGCACCGGGATCACCTTCATCACCGTTGCAGATAATAAATTTTTCATCCACTGTTGGCACTTTGGAAGCCAGCTCCCACTTCATACCGGTAGAGAATCCGCCACCGCCACGGCCGCGCAAACCGGAGCGTTTGATTTCATCAATTACCTCGGCCGGTGTCATGTTTTTCAAAACTTTTTCAAGAGCCAGATAGCCTCCGCGGGCAATATATTCCTGAATATCTTCAGGATCCATATGTCCGGCATCTTTGAGTACCACTTTTTCCTGCTTAGTAAAGAAAGGCAGCTCCAAAGAAAGGACATGTTCTTGCAAGAAAGGCGGCACCTCAAAATTCTGGCCCTCAGAAAGTTTCAGAGCCGGAACAATATGCTCGGTTACAATCAAGCGCGCAATCAAAGGCTCGATTCGTTTATAAAGAACATCTTTTTGCCCTTTAATTTCAACTCTGATGAGCGGTCCCTGAGCACAAAGCCCCATACACCCCGTAGCCACAATTCTGACCTGATCTTCAAGCCCATGTTCTGCCACCGCCGTTTTGAGCAAATCAATAATATCATCACTGCCGGAAGACTTACACCCCGTGGAGTGACAGCAATAGACGCTGCAACGAAATCTCTCGAGTTCGGCATTTTTGTTCTTAGCGATTTCATGAATATCAAATCTTTTATCCAAATCCATATCGGCCATGATAGTTACTCCCCTTCCTCGCTAAGTTTTTTCCGCCATTCATCCAAAATATTTCGCACATCATTGGGAGAAACACGACCATAAGTCTTGCCATTAACAACACAAACCGGCGCCAACCCACAACAACCGACACAGCGCACGCTTTGCAAATGGAACATCTTATCTGCTGTACTTTCGCCCTCGCCGATTCCCAGTTCTTTTTTGAACTCTTCCAAAACCTTATCATTGCCTTTAAGATAGCAAGCTGTTCCAGTGCAAACGGAAATCACGGCTTTACCGGGAGCATCCAGTTTAAAGAAATTATAAAAAGTCAAGACCTCATAAATTCTGGCCAGCGGCACTCCCATGCCCTCAGCCAAATCAACAGCATCCTCCCACGGCACAAATCCTTTAACACCCTGGATTTCGTGCAAAGCCATAATCAACGAGCCCCTTTTTTTGCGCCATTTAGCAGCAACGCTAGAGCCCAAAGAACCATTATCCATTAAAATCTCCTTTATGTTTGTTGTTGTAAAACAATCTTATCGGCAAAAATTTTACCATTCAAGCACATTGTTTGTGCCACCCCCAATTTTTGCCAAAAAGGAGAATGTATATAAAAAATTTACATATTTTATGTAATATATGAAAAAATTTGTTTCTAAATCCGATAATTTGATTATAATCGGCATCATGAAAAAACTGAACCTTTATATAATAAAACAAATTTTAGTAGGTTTTCTGCTGGTTTCCTTCTCATTGATGTCAATCATCTGGCTGACCCAATCACTGAGATTTGTAGACTTAATAACCAACAAAGGCATCTCGGTAGGGCTCTTTGCCGAGATGACATCCTTGCTTATGCCGAGAATATTCACAATTTTATCCCCAATTTCGCTATTTGCAGCAGTTTTATTTGTATACAACCGCATGTTATCAGACCGAGAGTTAGTGGTAATGAAAGCAGCCGGCATCAGCCCATGGGAAAACGCCAAACCGGCTATTTTTATAGGGCTCATCTTGACGCTGTTAAATATGTGGATCATGAACTTTGGTATTCCGATGGCAGAAAATCGCTTCAATGACCTTCAATGGCAAGTAAAGAATGATGTTTCGCACCTCATGTTCAGAGAAGGTGAATTCACTACCCTGCAAGACAACCTAACCGTTTTCATTACCACTCACGAGCCTGATGGCTCCGTAAGCGGTATTTTGATTAATGACGAAAGAAACCCCAAGACCAAATCTACAGTTTCTGCCGAACGCGGGCGGATAGTTCAAACCCCGAAAGGACCGCGAATTATCTTAGTTAACGGCAGCCGCCAGGAAATAAACAAACAAAATAACCAGTTCAGCTCTGTTATTTTTGACCGTTATTCGGTAGATTTTGGTGCTAAAGAAACCAAAGCCAGAAAAGAAGCCGGCGTAAGAGAGAAAACCTTGGGCGAGTTATTTTCGGCCGCCACTAATCCAGACCTGGAGCCCAAAGAAGTTCGCCGTTGGATTGTAGAAGGCAACAAGCGTTTCACCACCCCCTTGCTCAATGTTATTTACGGGCTAATTGCCTGCACCGGGTTGCTGATTGGTAATTTCAATCGCCGCGGACAGCTAAAAATTGTTTCAATCTCGGTTGGCGCCATGGTCATTATTCAAGCCTTAGATTTGGCCATCGGCAACCTTGCGGTTAGACACCTCTGGTGGCTGATTGTTTTGTATCTGAATTTGCTCTTGCCTTTTGTTTTTTGTTTGTATTTGCTGTTTTGCTACAAACCCTTTTTATTCCAACGCCAAAAGAAGTTTTCGGGAGCCGCAAATGACTAAGCACCTCCCGTTTTTTGGTTTTATATCGTTGTTGATGGTGCTGTTTGCCTCGCGAGCCAAGGCTGATAGTATTGTTACCCCAGATACCCAAAGTGCCATAGATAAAACAACCGGCGTAAAAAAGCCAAAGATTTCTCCGGCGGTAAACATCACGGACGTATTCACTCCCAAACCACCGACAGACAAAGAAAACCCTGAAATTTACTTTAGTGCCGATGAGGTTGAGAACAATCAAGAACTAAGCCTCATCACAGCCACCGGCAATGTTGAAATTATCCGTGACAACTATACGGTTAAAGCAGACAAGATTATTTACAACCAAAAAGAAGACACTGTAACAGCAGTAGGTGACGTGGTTATTTTAGAAGACAGCGGCAACGTTGTTTTTTCTGATTATGCGGAATTAACAGACCACATGACCAAAGGCGAGATGAAAAACATCAAGATGATCATGGCTGACAAAACCAGGGTTGCCGCCAGCACTTTCCGCCGCGGAGACAAAGACAAAAAGATAATGACCAATGCGGTCTATTCTCCTTGTGATGCCTGCCGCAAGCAAGACCCCTTATGGCAAATTAAAGCCCGCAAAGTTGAGCACAATGCCGAGACTCAAGATGTTCACTACCAAAATGCTTTTGTTGAAGTAAAAGGTGTTCCGGTATTTTACACGCCGTTTTTATCCCATCCGGACCCCACGGTTAAAAGACGCTCCGGCTTCTTGTTCCCGAGAATCATGAGCAATCAATATCTTGGAGCGGCCATTCAGGGGCAATATTTTTGGAGCATCTCAGACCAAGAAGACATTTTGTTTAATCCTATTATAAGTAGTGACAAAGGCATTGTTTACGGAGGCGCCTACAACAAATATTTTGCCCGCGGCAATGTTTCTGCCAGCGGTAGTTTCTTAAGAGACCCCGACACCTCCAAAGATCGCGGTAACTTGTTTGCCTACGGCCGCTATGAGGTGAATGATTATTGGGTTGCCGACACCGACATCAACTATGCCTCCGATAACGCCTATCTAAAAGATTTATCTTTGCCTAAAAAAGATGATACTTGGCTCACCAGCCGCGCCAGCTTGCAAGGGTTTGACAACCGCAACTATGCGGCTCTTGAGGCATACTATTATAAGATTTTGAGTTATGATTTGCGCTATGCCAACCGCCCAATGGTGTTACCTACATTCAGCTATGAAAACATCAGCGACCCCAACCGCTATGGAGCCTATAACAAAAACAGTTTCAGCATGGCCTCTGTTTATCACGAAGACGACAATTCCAGCCAACGCGCCACCATGATTAATTCTTGGAACTTGCCCTACACCAGCCCATATGGTGAGAAATATAAGTTAGTTGCCTCCTTAAAATCAGATTTATATTATGTTGACAACTACCTCAATTCTGAGAATGAAATTTACGATGGAACGGTAGCAAGAATATTCCCACAAGTTGGTTTGGAGTGGAGACTGCCATTCATCAGAGCAACTGAAGATTCCAGACAGATTATTGAACCGATAATTGTTGCGGCAATAGCTCCCAACCAAAGCAATGAAGCAGATAAGATTCCCAATGAAGATAGCCAAGACGTAGAATTAAACGATACCAACATCTTAAACCTTGACCGTTACTCAGGCTATGACCGCAATGATACCGGCAGCCGCATCAGCTATGGTGTCAACTGGAGCTCTTATGGCAACATTTGGGGCCGCACATCAGCCCTTTTGGCCCAAAGTTATGAATTCAGCAAAAATGAGAGTTTTGCAAATGCAGATGGTCAAAGCGGTTCATTCACAGACTATGTCGGCCGTATTTATGCCTCCCCGAACGAATATTTAGATTTCAACTACCGATTCAAATTAGATAAAGATGATTATTCGGTCACTTATAGTGAGTTAGCGTCAAGTTTTGGCCCCAAAATTTTGCGAATGTACGTATCATACATTTATTTCCAAGCCAATGAAACATCTTCAATCCAGGGAGAAGAAAGAAAAGAGCTTTACACCTCTTTACAAGCCATGTTAACCAAGAACTGGTCTGTTAGCTTATACAACCGTCAAAATTTAGCACGAAACAGCGGCTCTCTCGAAATGGGTGCATTCTTAAGCTATGAAGATGAATGCACAAAAGTTATATTTAACATAGAAAAAGATAACTCCAATGACCCGAACTATGAAGGAGATTTCACTTTCGGAGCCACCTTCTTCCTCAAAACTCTAGGCGGTATCGGCACCAAGTAACAGAAAGGAAAAGATATGAAAAGACTTCTGCTGAGTTTAGCAATATTAAGTTTCTTGAACTTCGGAGCCCAAGCGGCAGATTTGAAAATTGTTGCCCTTGTCAACGGAGAGATTATCTCTAATGAAGATTTGGAGAACAGGGTTAATGCCTTTGTCATGAGCACCAAAATCCCTGTTAATGCCCAAACTCGGAGAATGATTATGCAAAGAGTGCTAAACAATGCGGTAGATGAAAAACTAAAACTGCAAGAAGCCGCCAGAGTCGGAATCAAGATCACGGATGAAGAAGTTGCCGCCCAGATGAAACAATTTGAAAAAACAAACAATATCCCAAGAGGACGGTTGGCTAATATTCTAAAAGCCGCCAATGTCAGTCTTCAAACCATGCAAGAGCAGATGAGATCAGATTTGGCATGGCTAAGAGTCATTCGTCAAAAATACTACGCTGAGGGCACACCGACTCAAAAAGAAATTAATGCCATGATGAATGAGGCCAAAAAAGACCTAAACACCGAAAAATTCATGGTTTCAGAGATATTCATCAAAAAAGAGCATGCGCAAAATATTGGCCAATTGGTTGAAAACCTGCGCAATGACAACCGTTTTGAGCTATATGCCATGCAGTTTTCAGAAAGTCCGAGTGCGGCAAACGGTGGCAACTTGGGCTGGGTCAACACCGGCAAATTAGCCTCTGTTTTGGAGACAAACTTGAGAAGGATGAAAGAAGGCGAAATCAGCGACCCCATTTTGCTTGGTGACGGGTATTATATTTTGCGCTTAGAAAGAGTCTTTGACCCCCAAAAAGACAAGCCTGAGATTCCGAGCGAGAAACAAATTCAAACCATTCTGGAAAATCAGAAAATGGAGCTTTTATCCAAGAAGCTTCTGCAGGATTTACGCCAAAAAGCAGTTATAGAAATCAGGAGTTAAGATGGCGGATTTAAGAGCAATTATCGATTCTCTGCCCTCGCTTAAGACCACGGTTGAGGCGCACCGGCTGATGGCCGAAAAAGCTTTGGGGCAAAATTTTTTGCTCAACCAAGACATTACCGACAAAATTATCCGCTTATCCTTAAGCAATCAAGGATTAAAAAATTTTGAAGGCGCTTCGGTTTTTGAGGTTGGCCCCGGCCCAGGAGGCTTAACCAGAGCTGTGCTAAAAGCAGAGCCGAAAAAACTGACGGTGATAGAGATGGACCCCCGCTGTATCAGCATTATGGAGGAACTAAAATCCAAAACCGGCAATACAATGCAAATCAAAAACGGCGATGCTTTGCAATATGACTTTGCCAAAGAAGATAAAGAGGATGTTCATATTGTCTCTAACCTACCCTATAATATCTCGGTGCCACTGTTGGTAAAATGGCTAGAGAAGATAAAAGATTATAAAAGTCTGACCTTGATGTTTCAAAAAGAGGTTGCCGACCGCATTTTAGCTCCAACAAAATGCAAAGACTATGGCCGTATATCGATTTTGGCACAACTACAGTGCCACATAACCAGATTATTTGACCTAAGCCCTGAGTGTTTTGTTCCAGCCCCAAAAGTTTGGTCAAGCGTTTTACTTTTTCAGCCGCAAGAAAAACCCCTGTCGCAAGAGCAAATTAACAAACTTGAAAAACTCACCGCACAAGCCTTTAGCCAGCGGCGTAAGATGATTCGCCAGAGTCTGAAATCTTTACATGGGCTTGAGGCCGCTTGTGAGGCGGAAGATATAGCACTGACATCTCGCCCCGAAGAACTTTCGCCACAACAATTTTTAGCATTAAGCGACCACCTGTAATTTTTTTGACAAAAAACTTGCATTTTTCTCTAAATCTGTTATAGCTACAATAAATACAGCTACAATTAAGATATACCTTTGTCTCACAAATAAAAACAAAAACCATGAAAAAAAATTATTCTAAGCCCGGACAATTTGTCTCCATTCTGCTGGAAGAGATTAAGAAATCTGGTTCAACGCTTATCCTCAGAAGAGAGATCATGGAAAAAACTGCTGAGCAAATCGCCAAGCGTCACCCAAAGGCCTTTCAAGTGGCCTGGACGCAGATTGAAACGCTCTCCGTGGCCCCGATGCTTGAAGATGTAGCCCCCGAGGTAACCATCTGTCAGCTTGACCTGTACTACGCCGGCATTCTGAAGCACCCGGAAAGCAAAGAACTCAATGAGTATAGACTACGCGAGCTCCTCAAAAAGAAGTACGCAAAGATCTCCGGCTCAAAATCCGAGGAGCTTGAACAAAAAAAAGCCATAGAGCTTTCGGATGTGGAAATCCCCGGCGACTGGAAAGGCCCCCTGGTTTACCTTCACCAGAAGGTAGACAGCTTTTTCGGCAAAAAGAAACCCGACTACAACCGCAACGGCAAGTATCTCTCGTGGATTACGCCCGAGACAACAGCCGGCGAAGTCATCGACAACATTGTCGAGGCGGTGAAGAAGGCAATGTAGCCCCGACACCGACTAAACCCCAAAAAAGAGTCCTAAAAAAGGACTCTTTTTTTTATACCAGAGAAAAATTCTAATGTACAAAGAAGTACATGAATTTTTCGAGACCGCACAAAATCGCTATAGAAAACCTCCAGACGAGTTTTTCCGGGATAGGGGATGGTTACCCGCCACAACCCTTAACAAATCCTCTGACATGATATGGGTATAAATCTCGGTTGTAGAGATATTTTCATGCCCGAGCATTTTTTGAACGGTTCTCAAATCCGCCTCATTTTGCAACAGGTGAGTGGCAAAAGAGTGGCGCAAAACGTGGGGAGAAATTTTGTTTGGGCTAACCCCGGCCCTAACCGCCAACTCTTTTAAATCCTTAAAAAATCCGTTTCGGGTCATATGCCCGAGCTTTGAGCGCGAAGATGGAAATAGCCAGATAGACTTTCTACCCCCGCGGATAAATTCATCTCGAAAAGTAAAATACTCCCCCAAAGCTTTGAGAGTTGAGGCGGCAACAGGAATTAGCCTTTCTTTGCTGCCTTTTCCGCGCACCAATATCTGTTGCTTGTCAAAATTGATACAATTTTCAGGCAAAGAGACCAGCTCTGAAACACGCAACCCACAGGCATACATCAGCTCCAGCATAACTGCCAGGCGCTTGGACCGAAAATCATTTTTTTCATGCGCGGCAGCCAAAAGATTTTTTACATCATCCTTGGTCAAAAACTTAGGCAACGGTTTTTCTGGTTTTGGTGCAGATATGTTTATCAGTGGGTTAGATGTAATTTGTTTTTCTGAAAACAAAAATTTAAACATATCGCGCAGAACAGATATTTTTCTGGCCACTGACTTGGTCGCATACCTTCTCTTATTAAGAACTGTAAGATAAGAAGAGACATCATCTTGGCTAATTTGCCCAAACGGCTTATTGCAAATTTCCACAAACTGTTCCAAATCGCGCCGATAAGCATCAAGCGTATTTTGGGAGGCACCAACCTCTGCCGCCATCATATCCAAAAAATCTTCGATACAATCAGCCATGGCCAAACCAGAAATTATTTTGCGCTAAGAGAAATTTCCTCTTCCACATGCTCCACAGGCATAGGAACCTCATGAACCGTAACAAAAACAATGGCTGCCAAAAGCAAAGCGCCAATAACGTAATAAATCCAATTTGAATTTTTTTTCTGTCTTAACATGATATTCCCCATAAAAAGTGTTGCGAAACAATCGTATTAACTATATAGTTAACACAATAAATTTGAAAGAAAAATTAAAATTACATAATAATGACCACAATAAATGATAAAATTATTCTTCTGGTCGGACTAATGGGAAGCGGCAAGACCAGCGTAGGAAAACGCCTCTCCAAAAAACTAAATCTCCCGTTTGTAGACGGCGATCGGGAGGTTGAAAAAGCAGCGGGCTTATCTTTGATAGATATTCTAAAATGCTTTGGGCCAGAAGAATATCGAGCCGGAGAAGCTCGAGTAATGAAACGCCTGCTCCAAGGAGCGCCTTGTGTGCTAGCCTCCGGAGGCGGTTCCTTTGTGGCACCGCAAACCAGAGAGTACGCCCGCAAAAACGCCATCACCATTTGGCTAAAAGCAGATTTGGATGTTCTGTATCACCGCACGGCAGGACGCCAACATCGCCCTTTTTTGAAGGGCAACGACACCGAGCTCAAAAACAAGCTCGAAACCTACATAAATGAAGAATACCCCTATTACTCTGAGGCGGATATCATTGTTGAAACCAAAGAAGAGCAAGTTGACATAACGGTCCGTAGAGTAATAGACGCCATCAACAACTTTCTCTCACAGGAAACGACATGATAATTTCAGCCATAGCCGTTTTATTCTTATTGTTTTTATCAGCTTTTTTCTCTGGCTCTGAAACAGCTCTCACGGGGGCTTCCCAAGCTTTCATCACCGACCAGGAAAAGAACGGAAGAAACCCAAGAGCACGTTTGGTTAACAGGCTTTTCAAAAGAAGAGATAACCTGATTATCACCACTCTTTTGGGCTCCAACTTAAGCAACACATTGGCCACCTCCCTTTCTACCGGCGTTTTGATAGGTTTATTTGGCAATGAAGGTGTGGCTTATGCCACCATAATCATGACCTTTTTGGTTTTAATATATACAGATATGTTGCCCAAAAGCTACGCTGTTCGTCACGCCAACACCATGGCGTTGATTGTTGCCCCATGGGTAAACATTTTTGTAAAAATATTTGCTCCCGTTGTTTGGATCTTACAAAAAATCGTACACCTAACTTTCCGTCCTTTCGGCATCAAGCATGAGGAAGACACAAAAGGTGGCAGTTTAGCCGAAGTCAGAGGCGCCATTTATATGTATAACGACAAAGAAGGCCGCCAAGAGCAAGAGATGCTAAAAAGCATCCTAGATTTGACCGATATCACGGTCTATGATGTCATGAATCACCGCAAAAATCTATTTTCTTTAGACATAGACCTCCCCATAGAAGATGTCTTGAAAAAAGTTGAGAACTGCCCTTTTTCAAGGATTCCACTATATAAAGAAAAACCGGAAAACATTGTCGGCATCATAAGAGTTAAGGCCTTATTTAAGGCTGTCATAGATAGCCACGGAGATTTCAGCCAAGTAAAACTAGAAGAGCTGATGACCAAGCCTTGGTTTATTCCTGACAACACCTCCCTAAAACAGCAATTACAGTGGTTCCGTGCCCGCCGCGAGCATTTTGCGATTGTGGTGGATGAGTATGGTGTTTTGCAGGGCATTGTTACCTTAGAAGATATTTTGGAAGAAATTGTCGGCGACATTAATGATGAAAGTGATATTTCAAACCTTGATATTATGGGGATTCGCAAGCTAAGTGAAACCAGTTATATTGTGGATGGCCAAGTGCCGATTCGCGACCTCAACCGCAAATATGGCTGGCATATAGAAGATGACAATGCCGTCACCATTGCAGGCTATCTCTTGGACATGACCCGCTCTATCCCACAAGTTGGGCAAAAATTCATCTTTGGCGATTTTCAATTTGAAATATTAAAACGCGATAAAAATCAGCTAAGCCAGATTAAGATTATTTGCAACGAAACCCAAACCGAAGATACTCAATCAACTCCCGCATAAACGGAACTGTCTGCGAGCAAACAATATCGGGCCGAGAGTAAAAATCTCTGAAATCACGCCGCCATTCGAGCTGCAAAATTTTATCAGAGCCATATTCTCGTTGCAATCTTCCACACAAGCCCGCCCCACCTCGATAATCCGGATGATTAAAAACGATTTTTATCTTATATTTTTCGGCCAATTGCCTAATAAATTCAAGCTCTTGCTTATAATTCAAGGCCGTAATCATTCCTGTTCCGACCGCCAAATCAAACGGGCGATCATTTCTCATCCCGTGAAAATCCAAAAAGCTTTTATTTTGTAGATTTTGCTGAGCAATAAAATCTTGAATCATACATTTATAAGGAACAAAACGCTTGCGAACGATTGTGGAAATATTACAGTTTTCCCCGAGATAACTTACGATTTCTCCTGTAAAAGCATCTGCCGGTTTTACCTTTTTGCAAACAAAAGAGCGCACCGAATGCGGCGCACTCAAAATCAGTTGACTCCCCCTATCGTCAAATTGAAAAATTTCTCCCGTTTGATTTTTTTCAACTTCTGCTAAAGAAAATCTACGCGAAAACTTCTCTAAGTCCGCAAGCATTAATTTCCTTTTTTCTTTAAGAAATTAACCTTTAACGCGGCCAAGGAAGAGGCTGATAAATCTTCAATCAAATCATAAAATTCTTCTCTTGCCTGCACTTTTTTAACCCATTGTTGCAAAGCCTCGTTTTGCATCCATTCCTGGTTTTTTGGCATCATCAGCAAAGAAGCTGCCTTAAAAAGCTCCCCGTCATCAACATATTGTTTGATGTTTTCAAGTTTCTTATCTGCAGAAAACTCCGGGGCATTTTCGTTGGTTTTCTTAATTTGCACAATTTCACTCAGCTTGGTGTTTAGACGCTCTTTCCAGGTCTTGTCAAAATCTGTTTTCTGTTGATCTAAAAGATTAGCATAAACCACATCAAAGTCTTTAACCAATTCTAATTCTGAGGAGATACCCTCTTTGGCAAAAGGAACAAGGTTTTGCACTTCTGTAGCCATCTGCGGATTATCTGCGGCGATATTGCTTAAAACCTCAACTTCGTATTCAAAATTTCCGCCCCGCTCAGCACTGTCTTTCACCAACAAAACACCGGTTAAAACCAAGGCGCTGTCATCGGTCACAGCGGTTAATTTATCAAGCTTTTGCTCAGCCTTATCCATTCTGGTAACCACACCCAAAACGGTAGCCGCATCAGCTTTAGAATCAATAACATTAAGATTCATCTTTTCGATTCCTTTGATTCTCTCATCAAACGCTGACAAGTCAGGCTCCTTGATTTGCGCCCTTGTAGCTGCCAACTGCTGTTGCAAAGATTGCATTTGCATGGTCAGAGCGTCAATTTGCTGCTGATAGACATCTACTTTTGGCTGGCGGGAAAACAAGCCCTTGGCCTCATCAATCAAAGTCGGATTCTTCCATATTCCATAAGCTGCCGCCGCCAAGATAAAGAGCACCAACAATTTAATCAGAGCCTTTTTAAAACTCCCGTGTTTTATTACTTTTTCTTCTTCAATCGGTGTTTCAGCTTGTTTTTTTACCATTTTGCCTATTCCCTCATACAGTAAATTCTTGGCTTTTATATTTTCCTAGTGTATATAATATAAAAAAAACTGCAATAAATACTTGCCTTTAATAAACATAAGGCCAAAGGGAACTTTTAGATGATAGTTTTAGGAATAGAGAGCAGCTGCGATGAAACGGCCGCCGCCATTGTTAATGACCAGCGCCAGATATTGGGCGAATGTGTTTTAACCCAACTGGAACATAAAGTCTATGGCGGAGTTGTACCTGAGATTGCCGCACGCTGCCACCTTGAACATATAGATGAGATTTTGGAAGAAACTTTCAAACGCGCCAACCTCAAACCTCAAGATATAGACGCCATAGCGGCTTCCTCTGGCCCCGGGCTCATCGGCGGCGTGGTGGTTGGGGTTATGGCAGGCAAAGCCTTGGCTTTAGCCTTAAACAAACCGTTTATTGCCATCAACCACCTGGAAGGACACGCTTTGGCTGCCCGCCTCACCTCTGATGTCAAATATCCCTATTTGCTGCTGCTGGTCTCCGGCGGACACTGCCAAATACTGATTGTTAAAGGCGTCGGAGAATTTGAACGCTTAGGTACCACCATAGATGATGCGGCAGGCGAAGCTTTTGACAAAGTCGCCAAGATGCTCTCTTTGGGCTACCCCGGCGGCCCGATGATAGAAAAAATGGCCGCCCTGGGAGATGAAAACCGCTTTGTACTGCCAAGACCTTTACAAAATTCTCATGACTGCAACTTGTCTTTCTCTGGCCTAAAGACAGCCGTACGCAAAATTATAGAATCTTATGCCCCTGATGACAACATTGAGCATGCCATTTTGCGCAAACAAGACACTGCTGATATTTGCGCCTCTTTCCAAAAAGCGGCCACCGAGAGTTTGGTTTACAAGCTACAAAAAGCCATTGTTATTTTCAAAACCAAATATCCGCAAGGCAAAGATTTGGTTGTCTCAGGAGGGGTTGCTGCCAATACTTACCTAAGAAACCGCCTGCAGCAGCTGGCCGATACGGAAGGCCTCATCTTTTCCGCACCACCGATTCGCTTTTGTACCGACAATGGTGTTATGATTGCCTGGGCCGGCATGGAAAGAGCCTTAAAAGGGATGTATAACGGACTTGACTTCAAACCCCGCCCCAGATGGCCCCTGGATGCCGATGCGCCCAAAGCAGCCGGTGCTGGAGGAGTAAAAGCATGAGACCCCTAAAAGAAATCTGCGAGATTTTAGACGTTTTTAAAGCTCAAGACCCTAATCCCAAAAGCGAGCTCAATTACCACAATGCCTATACCTTACTGGTGGCCATTGTCTTATCAGCCCAAAGCACCGATAAGGGCGTCAACAAAGCAACCGAGCAGCTATTTAAAATTGCCGACACTCCGCAAAAAATGCTCAATTTAGGTATAGATGAGCTAAAAAATCACATCAAAACAATTGGCCTATACAACAACAAAGCCAAAAACATCATGGCTTTAAGCCAACGGCTGGTAGATGAGGCCAACGGAGAAGTTCCCCAAAACAGAGATTTTTTGGAATCCCTGCCCGGTGTTGGCCGCAAGACCGCAAATGTTTTGCTCAATGTTTGGTGGGGTGAGCCAACCGTGGCAGTAGATACTCATGTTTTAAGACTGGCCAAAAGATTAGATTTAAGTAATGGCAACACACCGCTAAAGGTTGAAGCAGATTTAAACAAACTTCCTGACGAATACAAACGCCACCTCAACCACTGGCTGGTATTATTTGGCAGATATATTTGCAAAGCCCAGAAACCAGATTGCAAAAATTGCCCTATAACCAAGTTTTGCCACAGTCCCGATAAAAAGATTTAGATATACTTAATGGCTACAAATCCGCCAATCAACAGAACCAAAAACAGAACCGAAAGCATTCCGAGGTTTTTCTCGATAAACTCTTTCATCGGCTCGCCATATTTTTTAAGCAACCATGCCACCAGATAAAATCTCATACCTCTGGCAATCACCGAAGCAATGGTAAAAGTGATTAAATCCAAGTGAACAACTCCACTGGCAATGGTAATAACCTTGTAAGGAAACGGGGTAATACCGGCACCAAAAACAATCCAAGCGCCCCACTCGTGGTAGTAATCTTTAAAGATATCAAACTGCTGCATATAGCCATAAAAATTTAAAATCGGCTTAGCTATCAAATCGAAGAAAAATATGCCGATACTATAGCCGAAACACCCTCCCACAACACTGGCTACGGTTGCCACACCGGCGATTCTCCAAGCCTTCTGCGGCATAGCCAACACCATAGGGATAAGCATAATATCAGGCGGAATAGGAAAAAACGAGCTTTCAGCAAACGCAACAATCGCCAGAAACACCAGAGCGTTTGGGCGCGAGGCCAAATCAAGCATCCAATCATAAGTTGCTCTCACCAAACGATGAAAAGATTGTCTAAGATAGCTAATTCCCATAACTTATTCCTCTAAAAAATTTACACTTATCCGTAAAGATAAAGGATTATTTAGTTTGCGCAACAAAATTTTTGTTTTAATCATCATCAAGAATGATGACAATGTCCGCAATGACAATGATGCCCATGAGAATTTTGCTGTTTTAAGGCTGCCTCATAAGTATTTTCCAAAAGCATAGCCACCGTCATCGGCCCTACTCCACCGGGAACAGGGGTAATGAAAGACGCCTTTTCTTTTGCATCTTCAAAATCGACATCACCGCAGAGTTTTCCCTCTACGCGGTTGATACCCACATCTATTACCACCGCACCTTCTTTGAGCCAATCTTTTTTAACCAATTTTGGACATCCGCAAGCGGCCACCACAATATCTGCCTGCCGAACAATGCTTGGCAAATCAACGGTTTTTGAATGAGTAACCGTGACCGTGCAATCATGATTAAGCAGCACCATAGCAGCAGGACGCCCGACAATATTGGAACGCCCTATAATGACGGCATGTTTTCCGCACAAATCAATTCCTGTCGTTTGCAACAACTTTAAAATTCCTTTTGGCGTGGCAGAAACCACCGCCTCTGGCTCTTTACATGCCAACAATCCAGCGTTATACGGATTAAAGCCATCGACATCTTTTTCTGGCCGAATGGCTGATAGAATTTTCAAAGGATTAATATGCTCCGGCAACGGCAGCTGAACAATTATTCCGTTAACATGCGGATTCTCGTTCAACTCCTCAATAGTTGCCAAAAGAGCGTTTTCTCCAATGCCCTCATTCATTTCCAACACTTCACAACCGATTCCAACTTCCGCGGCGGCCTTTTTCTTATTGCGCACGTAGATTCGGCTGGCTTCATTATCACCCACTAACACAACTGCCAACACCGGCATAACCTCACCCGGCAGCTGTTCAACCTTTTTAGCCAAATCGGCTCTGATTTTGGAGGCTATTTTTTTTCCGTCAATTATTTGTGCTGTCACCTATTTTATCTCCTCTGCCAAAACTTGTATTTGTTCTTTATCCGCCTGCACCAAAATTTTCTTATATCTATCAAGTTCTCCGCTAATGATTTGCAAATCAGACTTTGAAATTTTCAACTTAGCTGCTAAAAATTTGATCAACTCCTGATTGGCTTTTCCCTTTTCCGGCACGCTGATGACATTAATTTTGAGCCATTCATCGCCGTTTGGATCAACAAAAACACCATTAATTCTACAAGAAGAAGAGTTAGGTGTTAGCCTAACTCTTAAAATTATGCCCTTTTGATTTTCCTCAAAAAACAACAGATACTACACCAACAAAGCGCTCAGACGCAAGATCAAGCGGCTGACAAAGATTAAAGCCAACAACAAGATAAACGGAGAGAAATCAAACCCGGCAATGGCAGGAATTTTCTCACCGATTTTTTTATAAACCGGCACTGTCAGCTTGTCCAAAACCTCAACGGTTTTTTGCGCATACTTATTGGAAGGCTCTAAGATTTTGAAATGAATCAACCAATACAAGACGACTTGAACGACCACAATTTTGAAATAAATATCTACAATCAGGCCGATAACATACAAAAACGGTTCAAAAATTGCACCCATTCAAATTCTCCTAAAATTTCATACTAATGTTTTTGATAATCCAGACACCTTCTGCTGTCAACCATAAATTAGCTAGGCAGACCGAGAGTATTCTCTTTCCAACTGATTATAGCGACTAAGGCTAAAGCTCTTAGCACGTCTGACCATTTGTCTTTTTGCATCCAAATCTTGCTGCTCGGCAGACTTACCCATTCTAAGCCCTTCAATAAACTTTCTGCGATTTTTCAGCAAAATCTCTTGTTTTCTAAACACATCCTCTCTTGAATAAGTAACCGGCCGATAAGAAGTCATCACTCCTTCCACCGCGCTGTCAAACTCGTTTCCGATTTCTTGATTTTGAACATAGCGTCCGAGAGCCTGTTCCTCAGCAGAGGCCAAAGCAATACCCCCCAAAACCATCCCTGCAGCTTGAGCCATCTCTTTTTCGGCTCGTTCTTGCTCATCAGACTTGTTCTTGGTTGCCTGAGTTCTATCCCTTAGCCGACGTAATTCAGAGAGTTTAAACTGCAGAAAACTAAGTTTATTCTTAGCCATTTCCTTATAGTAACCAGTACCGCCTCTCTCGGCCGTTGCATAAAGAGAAATAATCAACTTCAGTTCCGTTTCTCTGTCATCCAAGAAACCAATAAAAGAGTTGCGGGCCTTAATTTCGTCTTCCGTTGTTCCGTTAGTATTAATATCAATCTCAATCTGGCGCTGAGCCTCAATCCAATCATAGTACTCAGCCTTTGGATCTTCTGAAGAATAAAGATGTTGCAAAGATTCGGCCAAGACATAGCTCAAATCCGAAACCGGCACCTCTTTGCCATCAAAAGTTGGCGTCTTCATCGGCACACCTTTAGTTTGGTTTTCCAGGACCTGCAAAGACAGTTTTTTGATAAGAGGCTTTTGCTGCCGGCGCATTTCTGCCACCATAGCCTCGGCTCTGGCCTTTTGCTCCAGCGGAACATCTGAAGAAAGTTGCATTCCCTGGTTGCGTGATTTTTCATATTCATTTTGAGATTTTTCCATTCTCTCAAAACTATTTAGCTCCACCCCAATCAGCGGCTCAAAATAAGCATCATATTCATTTCTTGTCGGCATTTTTGCCTCCCTTTGCTTTCTTAAACTTTCTCAAAAATAATTTTGCCTTCCTCAAGCCAAACGATTCTGTCAATCACCCACTGGCCGATTTGCTCAATTTTCTCAAGCTCCAAGCCCATGGCTTTTCCGACCCGACCGATAAGCAAGGTTTCTCTGTCCGAAAGGTCTCCGTCAGAATTAGCCAACATGCACATTTCTTTAACGAGTTCCATAGCCGTGCGACGATTTTTAATTTTCTTTGCCTCCTCGACAACATCGTCATCACTGGCTTTTGATCGAACTTCACTTTCCCGAGATTGCGGAATTTCAAAAGCCTTCATCAACTCAGCAATAAAAGCCTTTTCACCTTCGTCTACGCTTCCATCAGCTTTGGCCAACCGCACCAAAACCTTAAGAAATGTCACACGGTCATCTTCGCTCATTTCAGATAAATAGCTCATATCATTCTCCATATTTAATCCAGACATTGACGGTCCTCTCATTAAAATGACAACTCTGGCTGTATCTTAACAAATTTTCAAAAAAAAACAATCAAAAAGGAAAATCCCAAAACAAATAAAAATTGTTGAAATTAGAGAAGGGATAACGTATGCTGAAAGGTAAACAAATAAGTAATGAGAAAACATTGAAACAATACTACATAAAAACTTTCGGCTGCCAAATGAATGTATACGATTCGCATCGTATCGCGGCCATTCTGGAAACCCTTGGGTTTAGCCCCGCCACATCAGTAAAAAACGCAGATCTGGTTATTTTCAACACCTGCCATATCAGAGAAAAAGCGGCAGAAAAAGTTTTTTCTGACCTCGGGCGATTAAATTTGATAAAAGAAGAAAGAGCCCAAGAGGGCCAGGACACCATCATCGGCGTTGTCGGCTGTGTGGTTCAGGCAGAAGATGAACAAATCGCCAAACGTGCTCCTTTTGTGGATTTTGCTCTTGGCCCCTTGACCTATCACCGCCTGCCTCAGGTACTGGCTCAAATCTCCAAAAAGCGTGGGATTCCGGTGATAGATACCGAGTTTCCGGCTGAGTCAAAGTTTGACTTTTTGCCTGAAAACACCTCTATGGGCGGCTGCTCATTTTTAGCCATTCAAGAAGGCTGCAACAATTTCTGCACCTATTGCGTTGTACCTTATACCAGAGGAATAGAAACCTCCCGTCCGGTAGAAGACATTATCAAAGAAGCAAAAAAGTTGGTTGCCGAAGGCTCTGTTGAAATAAATCTTTTGGGCCAAAACGTGAATTCCTACCATGGAGAAGACAAAAACGGCAAAGAGTGGAATCTGGCATATTTGCTGAGAAGATTAAATGAGATTGAGGGCTTGGAAAGGCTCCGCTACACCACATCTTATCCGGCTGATGTTGATGATGATCTCATTGCTTGCCACAGAGATCTAAAGAAACTGATGCCCTATTTGCACCTTCCGGTTCAATCCGGCTCAGACAAAATTCTAAAAGCGATGAACCGGCGCCACACACGCGGCCAATACCTTGAGGTGGTTGAAAAGCTCAAAGAGGCCAACCCGGAGCTTGGTTTTTCATCAGACTTTATTGTCGGCTTTCCCGGAGAAACGGACAAAGATTTTGAACAAACGTTGCAGTTGGTCCGCCAAGTTGGCTTTATTCAGGCTTTCTCGTTTAAATATTCTCGCCGCGCAGGTACTCCGGCAGCCCTAATGCCTAATCAAGTAGAAGAAAAGATAAAAAAAGAGCGCTTAAGCATCTTGCAAGACCTCTTATTTTCATATCAGTTAAAGTTTAATAAAGAAAGTGTTGGTAAAATCATGCCGGTTTTGTTTGATATCAAAGGCCGCCACAAAGGAGAGCTTATTGGCAGAACCCCTTGGATGCAAAATGTCCATGCCGAGCTTGGCAAAGAATATTGCAATAAAATTGTTAATATAAAAATGATAGATGCAACCGTTAACTCATTGTCTGGTGTAAAGGAAGGAAAATAGCCATGGCAGAAATAAATTTTGAACTCTTCAACAATAATCTTGTTCAGCAGCTTGTCGGCCCGCAAGACGGCAACTTGCGTTTAATAGAAAAGATTTTGGGAGTAGAAATCGGCTCCTTTGGCAACCAGATGAACATCAAAGGCTCAGCCGAGGCAATAGAGCAAGCCAAAACAGCCATAGACGTTTTATACAACAAGGTCAGCAAAGGTATTGCCATCAATGAGGAAGAGGTCAAAGCCGCCATCCGTATTTCCGGCGGCAACACCGATTCTGCCACCGCTCAAGACTTGAGCAATATCGTCCTAAAAACCAAAAAACGCCATATTTACCCGCGCTCTGCTACCCAAGCGCTATATATCCAGGAGATGATGAAAAACGAGCTCGTTTTCGGCCTTGGCCCTGCCGGTACCGGTAAGACCTATTTGGCAGTTGCCTTGGCGGTATCAATGATGTTGGAAGGCCGCATAGACAAGATTATTCTTTCTCGTCCGGCGGTTGAAGCAGGAGAAAACTTAGGATTCCTGCCCGGCGACTTAAAAGAAAAAGTAGACCCCTATTTGCGCCCGTTGTATGATGCTTTATATGAGATGTTGCCGGCAGAGCAAGTGGATAAGAAAATTGCATTAGGTGAGATAGAAATTGCGCCTCTGGCTTTCATGCGCGGCCGCACCCTTTCCAATGCTTTTGTCATTTTGGATGAAGCCCAAAACACCACCCCGATGCAAATGAAGATGTTTTTAACCCGTTTGGGCGAAAATTCCCGCATGGTTGTCAACGGTGACTTGAGCCAAGTAGATTTGCCCCGCGGCACCATCTCAGGCTTAAGAGATGCCTTGAGTATTTTGCAGGGCGTGCCCAACATCGGCTCGGTCCGTTTCAGTGCCGCAGATGTTGTCCGTCACGGCTTGGTAGCTAAAATCGTAAAAGCCTACGAAGAACGAAGCAAGAAAGAATACGGAGATGAATAAACCGGAATTAAACATCGTCATAAACGATTCGAGATGGGAAGACAAACTTGCCACCATTGATGATTTGTGTCGCCATATTTTTACAACAACTTTTGCCTTCATGGCCAAAGAAGAACCCTCTGAGTTGTTCACCACAAAAGCAGCTTTGAATGTAAACCTTTCTTTAAGCAATGATGAAGAAGTACACCGCCTAAACAAAGAATTCAGAAACATGGACAAACCAACCAATGTTTTATCCTTTGCCAATGTTGATGACCCTGGTTTTGAAGAAGAGCTCGCAAATGCCGATGACTTTTTAGAATTAGGAGACATTATTATTGCTCTAGAAACTCTGGAAAGAGAAGCTCAAGAGCAAAGCATTTCTTTGCAAGATCACCTAAGCCATCTTCTGGTGCACGGTCTCTTGCATCTTTTGGGCTATGACCACCAAGAAGATGAAGAGGCTGAGCACATGGAAAGCCTTGAAATAAAAATTTTGCAGCACCTAAACATCAAAAATCCTTATGAGGAGTAAAAACACAAATGTCAGAAGACTCTAAAAACGAACCTTCTTTTTGCCGTTTTGTAACCAAGTTTTTTCACCGTCGTCAGCCTGAAACCGTGCGCGAAACGATTGAAGATTTGATAGAAGAGGCCTCCTCAAACGGAGAAGATCAGCTTTCCGAGCATGAGCAATTATTGCTCAACAATATTCTGTGTCTAAGCAACAAGAAATGCGCAGAGGCCATGATTCCGAGAGCCGATATCATCGCTTTTCCGCAAACGGGAACCGTAAAAGATTTGGCCGAGCTCATGGTCACCAAAGGGCACTCCAGAATTCCGATTTACGGAGAATCTCTTGATGATATCGTCGGCATTCTCCATGTAATAGATTTGGTCAAATGCTTGCTAAAAGGCAAAAAAGATTGCCAAGTTGCAGATATCGTAACTCCAAATGTCAAGTTCGTATCTCCCTCAATGAGGGTTTTAGATTTGCTAAGAGAGATGCAAATTCAAAAAGTTCACATGGCCATGGTGGTAGATGAATATGGCGGCATAGACGGCCTTGTAACGATAGAAGATTTGTTAGAAGAAATCGTTGGCGATATTGAAGATGAATATGATTTAGAAGAAGATCCTCTGATTGCCGTGCAAGATTCAGGAGAAATCATCGCCGATGCCAAAGCCGAGTTAGATGAGATAAAAGAAATTTCAAACCTTGACCTGGCCCAATATCTTTCCGAAGATGCTGCCTCTGAAATTGAAACCTTGGGCGGATTTGTGTTCAACCTAACTCAAAGGATTCCTTCCAGAGGAGAAGTGATTGAGGGCCCAGACGGATTAAAGTTCCAGATTATGGATGTAGACCCGAGAAGGATAAAGAAGGTCATGATTATCCGCCCCAAGGAATCAGAAACAAATGAAAGCCAAGCTGATTAAACATTACCGGCTACTGTCTTTTTTAAGTGGTTGGCTGGCTACCGCCGCCCTACCGCCGTGGTATGCGTTTCCGGTTTTGTTCGTCAGCTTTTCACTGCTCTTGTGGCTGATTGACAACTGTGCCACAAAAGGCATGGCTTTCAAAAGCGGCTATTATTTCGGTTTTGCTTTTTTTGCCTTTGGCCTAGCCTGGATAAACAATGCACTATTGCTGGATGCAAACGCCTTTGGATGGTTGGTGCCCATAACCTTCTTAGCCTCGGGATTTTTCTTTGGTTTATTTATTGCCATCCCGGCATGGCTAAGTTGGTATGCCAAAAAAGATTGGGCCAGGTATTTGGCTTTTACCGCTCTTTTTGTAGTTTTTGAGTGGATAAGGAGCTTCTTTCTGACCGGCTTTCCGTGGAATTTGCTTGGCTCAACTCTTGCTTTCAGCGATATTTTGATTCAAGCAGCTGGCTTGGGAGGCACTTATTTCTTAAGTTTGCTGGTGTTGCTCGCAGCCGGAGCACCGTTTTTATATTTCAACAGTAAGAGCAAAAAAAGATTAAAAATTTCAGTATCAATCATTGCCGTTATTTTAGTGTTTTTAGGCGGCTTTGGATATTTCAAAATAAAAGCACATCCTCACCAAGCCTCCTCCACAATTATCCGGCTGGTTCAACCGGCCATTCCGCAAAGTTTGAAATGGAATGCGGCGGCCCTATCAGACAATTTGGAGCAATATATAAAACTCTCCCAACTTCCGGGCTTTGATAATGTGGACTTCATCATTTGGGGAGAAACAGCCTTTCCTTATGCCATTGAGCAAGACATTTATCATCGACAAATGTTGCAATACGCCATTCCGCCGCAAGGATATCTTATCACCGGAGCCCTGCGTTACGAAGATATTCAAGACGCCTCATACAAGGTATACAATTCTCTGTTTGTTTTGAATAAGAGCAATAAAATCATCGCCACATACGACAAATTTCACTTGGTCCCGTTTGGAGAGTATATACCTTTGCGAAAATATTTGCCGGAATGGATAAGGCCCGTTGCCAACGCCATTGGCAGCTTTCAAGCCGGAAAAGGACCAGAAATTATCACCATTCCCGAGCAACCCTCTCTGGGTGGTTTAATTTGCTATGAAGTAATCTTCCCGCACCAAATTTTAGATAAAAACAATCGCCCACAATGGATTGTAAACCTCACCAATGACGGCTGGTACGGCGATTCTGCAGGCCCCCACCAACACTTGGTGGCAACCAGACTTCGCGCGGTAGAAGAAGGAATAACCATTGCCCGAGTTGCCGGCAGCGGCATCTCCGCGCTCATTTCTCCCTTAGGGACTGTTTTGGGACAAATACCTCTTCACAAACAGGGCATTTTAGATATTGCCCTGCCCAAAGAACCCCAGTTTTCCACAACTTATAGTAGATTAGGCAACAGCCTTATTCTGCTCATATGTTCTTTCCTGTTGGGTGTTGCATTTGTTCAAAAAAACGCAAACAACTAAAACTATTGTCTATATACAATGTTCTGTATTCGCTTCATTATGATTTTATAATATAATATGTTATATAAAAAATCTGTTGACGATTTGATTGCAAAATCCTATTTTATAAATAACGAACTATACACTCACCTAAGGGACTTGAACTATGATCAAACAACTAACAAAGAAATCCAACCGTGGCCGCACACCGCAGGGGGAGCCAAATCCGGTCGACGTTCACGTCGGTAATCGTATCCGCCTCAGACGCACACTTTTAGGCCTGAGCCAAGAAAAATTGGCCAGCATGTTGGGCCTGACATTTCAGCAGGTTCAGAAATATGAAAGAGGCATGAACCGCGTTGGCGCCAGCCGTCTGTGGGACATCAGCAAAGTGTTGGAAGTTCCAATCAACTTCTTTTACGAAGACATGGACAAGTCGGTTGCCAACCAGTCTCCAAGGATGTTTTCTCTTCCGGAGGGAGATATAGATTTCTTGGAAGAAGAGGAAGAAATCTACAACGATGACCCCATGCAGCGGCAAGAAACCATAGAGTTGGTAAAGGCTTATTATAAAATTCCCAACCGCACGGCGGCTCGTCATTTGTATGACCTTATTATATCAATGTCCAAAACAAACTATAATAATCAGTCAGAAGACGAAGAATAAAAATCTTGCGATATTAGGAAAAAAAGCTGGTAATTTGCCAGCTTTTTTTTATTATAAAAACAGCAAAAAGAACTGAGGTAAAAATGTCTGTTTTATTCACGAGCGAATCCGTTTCAGCCGGCCACCCTGACAAGGTCTGCGATGCCATATCCGATGCCCTTTTGGACTTGCACTTACAAAAAGATACAAAAGCACGCACAGCCATAGAAACACTCGCCACCACGGACCAAGTTATCATTGCCGGAGAAACATCTTCATCCTCCCTCCCCACAGATGAGGAAATAGAGTTGGCGATTCGCCAAGTTGTCAAAAACATCGGCTACGAGCAAGTTGGCTTTAGCTGGAAGACTTTGAAAATAAACAACTTACTTCACCGCCAGTCAGCAGATATAGCATTAGGAGTAGACCGCTTCGGTGCCGGAGACCAAGGCATTATGTTTGGTTATGCCAAAAAAGAAAAAGGATTTGAAACGGAATATATGCCGCTGCCGATATTTTTGGCACACCAAATTTTGCAGGAACTCTCGGGAATTCGCCTGCAAGATTTACAAAATCGCCTTGGTCCTGACGCCAAAAGCCAGGTCACGGTAGAATACAACGAACAGGGAGAAGCTGTTACTTTGCCTAAAATTGTTGTTTCCAGCCAACACGGCAAAGATGTGGAGATAGAAGAGGTCAGAGAGCTTGTCAAACAAGCCTTAAAAAAAGCAATTCCTGAAAGCTTAATGCCATCAGAACAGGCTCTATTGATAAACCCAACCGGCCGTTTTGTCATTGGCGGCCCCGATGGTGATACCGGGCTCACCGGCCGCAAAATAATTGTGGACACCTATGGCGGCGCAGCCCCGCACGGCGGCGGAGCATTTTCCGGCAAAGACCCGACCAAAGTAGACCGCTCTGCGGCTTATATGCTCCGCTGGCTGGCAAAAAATGTGGTAGCGGCAGGTTTGGCAGATGAATGTTTGCTACAAATATCTTATGCCATCGGTATTGCTGAACCTTTGTCTTTATACATAGACACCAAAGGAACAAGCAAACTACCGCAAGAACAGATATTAAGCTGGATAAAAGAAAACGTTGAGTTAACCCCGGAGGCCATTATCTCAAGGCTAGACCTGCGCCGCCCGATTTATTCTGGCACCAGCGCTTATGGACATTTCGGACGCAAGCCCAAAAGCGACGGCTCTTTTTCTTGGGAAAAATTAGATTTAGTAAAGGATCTTCAAAATGCTCTACTCTGATAAACACCCGCACGACCCATCAGAGCCAAAATTTTTTGGCCGCCGTCAAGGTCGCCGCATCAGAAAAGCAAAAACCTCTTTGCTTGAAAGCTTTTTACCTGAATTGCAAATAAATCAGAACACTGTATTTAAAAAAGAAACATTGTTCGGTGTGCCGGTCAAATCCGTTTGTTTGGAGATTGGTTTTGGCAACGGTGAACATATAGCCGGCCAAGCCTTAAAAAATCCGGATACCGGCTATATCGGAGCAGAGGTTTTCAAAAACGGTGTGGCCAATCTCCTAACTTTGCTAACCGGAATAAAAGAAGGCAATGACCTGCCTGAGCAGATTACGCTCTTACCCGAAAGAGTAGACAACGTCAGAATTTATGATGATGACATCCGCCTTCTTTTTTCACGCCTGCCGGATAGCTTTTTAGACAAGGTTTTTCTGCTGTTTCCGGACCCCTGGCCCAAGAAACGCCATGCTCCACGCCGCTTTGTAAACCCTGAAAACCTAAAAGAGATTGCACGCATCCTAAGGCCCGGCGGACTGTTCAGAATAGCCACCGACCACCCGATATATAAGAGCTGGAGTTTGCGGCAAATGCACGAAGATAAAAACTTTCGCTGGGCAGCAACCTGCGGCAAAGACTGGAAAAACCCGCCCTCAGATTGGGTTGAGACCAAATATCAAAGGAAAGCCATAAGAGAAGGCCGACGACCAATTTTTTTAGACTTCATCCGTCTTTAAGTTAAAGAAAATGTGATTATATGAAAAACAAAAAGGAGATATCAATGACCAAACAAAAACAAAAAAAGCACCTTTGGCTATACATAATAGCCGCGGTAGCCTCACTTGGAGGCTTGCTTTCCGGTTTTGACATGGGTGTCATATCCGGAGCCCTGCTATTCATCAACGAAACCTGGTCTATGACGCCTCTGGAGCAAGGCTGGCTGGTAAGCTCGGCCATTGCCGGTTCAGTCGTTGGTGCTGCAGCCAATGGTTTCTTGGCGGACATGTATGGACGCAAAAAAATAATCATTGCCACCGCTTTGATTTTTGTTGTTGGTTCTTTGATGTGCGGTTTTGCCCAAACCATTTCTCAACTGATTATCTCACGTATCATTATCGGCATTGCGGTTGGTATGGTCAGTTTTGCGGTGCCGCTGTATTTGTCAGAGATTTCTCCGCAAAAGATTCGCGGAATGTTGATTTCTCTTTTCCAACTGGCTATCACTGCCGGCATTTTGCTTTCATATCTCATCAACCGCGTATTTGCCAACTTTGACTACAACTGGCGTTGGATGCTCGGCTCCGGTGTAATCCCTGCCGCCATTTTGCTGATTGGCATCAGCTTCTTAGGCGACACGCCTCGCTGGTTGATAAGCAAACACCGCGATGAAGAAGCTAAAGACATCTTCAAAAAGATAGAGCCCGAAGGAGATGTTGAGGCTCACATTAAAGAGATAAAAGAGACTTTAACCCCAAAGAAAAAAGAGAGCAAAGCGAGCTTCAAACGCTGGATGTTTATGCCCGTTTTTGTTGGCGTAGGCATCATGTTTGTACAAATTTGCACGGGTATTAATACCATTATTTATTACACACCCACCATTTTCCAAATTGCCGGTTTTGACTCTCAGATTGGAGCTTTGTACGCCACCATCGGCATAGGCTTTGTCAACTTTGGTATGACTCTTGTAGCCATTGCCACCATAGACAGATTGGGGCGCAAACCTTTGCTATATATCGGCCTTTGGGGAATGCTGATAAGCCTCATCACCTTGGGCAGCTCATTTGCTTTTACCCAAGAGCTTGGCGATGCCCGCAAATGGATAGCCGTTGCCTCGGTAGTAGTTTATATTGCCTCATTTGCCATGAGCTTAGGCCCTGTTGGCTGGATTATGATATCAGAGGTTATGCCGCTGCAAATCAGAGGCCTGGCCATGAGTGCCGCCACAGTAGCTAACTTTGGTTTCAACTTTGTGGTTGTTTTGAGTTTTCTGCCGCTGTTGGACCTCATCGGCAGAGCGGCCACATTCTGGATGTTTGGCGGCATCACGATAATTTCCATGCTTTTCGTATATTTCTTTATTCCCGAGACCAAGGGAATTTCCCTAGAAAAGATAGAAAAGAACTGGAAAGAGGGCAGATCGGCCCGTAAATTTCAGTAAAGAAGCGGCACAAAATCCCCGGAAGTTTCCGGGGATTTTTTTGTTTGATAAAAAAATAAAATAGATATAATAAGGCTGATAAAGAAACAACCTAGAAAGAAAAAAGATGAAAGTTCTGGTAGGAATGAGCGGCGGCGTAGATTCTTCAGTGGCCGCATTGTTGCTGAAAAGAAAAGGCTATGAGGTAATCGGCGCCACCATGACCATATGGGACCAAAAGGTGCGAGCACTTGCCCCCAACGGCAAAGAAGCCTGCTTTGGCCCCAAAGAAAAGAAAGATATTGAATCCGCTCGCGATATCTGCAAAAAATTGGGTATCCCCTACTATGTCTTTGATTGCCGAGAACAGTATAAAAAACTTGTTTTATCCAATTTCAGGCAAGAATACCTAAACGGCCGCACACCTAACCCCTGCATTTGGTGCAATGCCACCATCAAGTTTGAGGCTCTGCCCCGCACCGCCAAAGAACAGGGGCTGGAGTTTGATAAGTTTGCAACCGGACATTATGCTTGTTTGGACTTCAATAAGGCAAGTAGTCGCTATTTTCTGCGCACGGCTAAAGATTTAAACAAAGACCAGTCTTATTTTCTCTACCGCTTGCAGCAAGAGCAATTAAGCAAAATCTTGTTACCTCTGGGAGAATATAGCAAGCCGGAAATCAGAGAACTGGCCAAAGAGGCCGGATTAAAAGTCTTTGATAAACCAGACAGCCAAGATTTCTACTCCGGAAATTATAGTGATTTGCTGGAGGTTAAAGACAACCCCGGTAACTTTGTCTCTCCAGATGGAAAAATTTTGGGCCACCACAATGGGATTTGGAACTATACCATCGGCCAACGCCGCGGCCTTGGTGTATCATCTGACCGCCCGCTATATGTTGTTGGTTTTAACAAAGAGAGAAACGAGGTCATTTTAGCTCACGAGGAAGAAAGCTTGAGAACAATCCTCACGGCCGATAATTGTACCTGGATGGATTTTGAGCTGCCAGATGCTCCTTTTGAAGCAGAGGCAAAAATTCGCTCCTCTCAAACACCGACAAAAGTTATAATTACAAAAACCGACAACGGAATAAAGGTCGAATTTGCCACCCCGCAAAAAGCCCTCACCCCCGGCCAATCAATAGTTTTATACAACAAAGATATTGTTTTGGGTGGCGGAATTATAGATGAGGTTTTGAGCTAAATTTTAGAGATTAAGGAACGTCAGCAAAGCTCCAACCACCAAGGGAATGGAGAAGTTGTCATCAATATCCAGTTTATCTTCAAACATTTCGGCAAAAGTTGCCGCCAAGCAGGCAATCACACTGGCGACATTAAAGGGAAACATCGGCGCCAAAATCATATTAACAAACAGCGCGCTCATAAAGAAGGCTGTTGTCCCTTCCAAGGATTTGTTTTTATAGAGCTTGCGGCTGCCATATGCCTTGCCAAACAACGCCGCTGCGGTGTCGGACACCAACATAACAGACAACGCAATAACCGCCACCGGCCTTGAAAAAAGGATGGTGCAAAGAATTGCTGCAGCCAACACATACATGGATCCGGTTGCCTGAAATCTGGCATGAACGGTTTCTTTATTGCGCAATGTTTTAGCAAACAACGCCCCAAATATTTGCCTGGCCCACGGATATCTTTTATAGTTAGCATACTCAAGCCCGATATCTCCGAGCAAAAGAAGCGCAAATAAAGAGACACCAAACCCCGGATGCATAAAGTAGATAACCAAGGGAATCCACAAAGAACTAAGGTGAATGCCTTTGCGATAAAACTCTTTTTTAAGAGATTTATCGATTTGGATTCGCATAAAAGCTTCTGGATTAAAACGATAGTTTTTCAGAAAACTTAATCGGTTTTTCCACTTAACGTTCCGGTTAAATTTCAACATCTATAGAGCTTTCTAAAGAGCCTATTTGTTTTTTTTATTGCAGCAGCAACCTTCTTTTTTGGCGCCCTGCTCTTTTTTACCCTCACTGCATTGATGATTTTCATCACAAGTGCAGTTTTCGCCGCAAGTACAATTAGGATTATGACATTTCGGATTTGTGCATTTAGACATATGTTTTCTCCTCATAAATTATATTTTGTTTATACAGCAACAAAGTTAATAAGCAAGTCTTTTTCAATAAAACTTTATTTTTATTCCTCGGCCAATTCCCTAACAGGCTCGCCATAAGCATCTTTAAGCAGGCGCTTTTCAGCAAACAGCTTTTTCCATTTGGCAAAAGTGCCAAACAAAACCAACAACATCAGGAACATCACCAATAGCCCTAGCACCGCAAGCAGATATTGTTTTTGCGGCCAATACTGTTCAAAGACCTGCAAATATCCGGCCCCAAAAGTTACCACGACCATAAAGATTCCGGGAATTGCCACCGCCAAAGCATAAACCCCTCTGTTAAGCCGCAGCAACATGGTGGTGCAAACAATCAAAGCGCAAGCCGCCAGCAACTGGTTGCTCAACCCAAACAACGGCCATATACTGCTGATATTTCCAGTATAAACCAGATAACCCCACAAGAAAGTGAACACGGCACTGCTCAAGATGATGCCTGGCCACCATTCTTTGTCATTAAATTTAGGATAAACAAGCCCCATCATCTCCTGCAAAAAGAAACGTCCCACTCTGGTTCCGGCATCAATAGCGGTCAAGATAAAGACAGCCTCAAACATCACGGCAAAATTATACCAATAAGCCATCAAGTGATCCATATAGGGAAGATTGCGAAAGATATGAGCCATTCCCACCGCCAAAGAGACAGCCCCGCCGGTACGCCCATGGAGGTCGATTCCAATGTGCTCCTCAAAGAACGGCAAATCCACAGCAGCCAGATTTGGATGGCTCTGCACAAGGGAGGCATAAACATCATGCGGAGAGTTGATGGCAAAATAATCTCCGGGCATCAGAGTGCAAGCAGCAATCAAAGCCATCATTGCCACAAAGCCTTCGGTTAACATCGCCCCATAGCCGACAAAGAGAATCTCTCGCTCATTTCCGAGCATTTTAGGCGTTGTTCCGGTACCAATAATGGCATGGAATCCGGATATTGCACCGCAAGCAATGGTAATAAAGATAAACGGCAGCACCGGCCCGTTAATAACCGGCCCTCCGCCGTTGATAAACGGAGTAAAGGCAGGCATCAATATCTCCGGACGTACCAAAATGATCCCAACCGCCAGCATGAGGATAGTGCCGATTTTAAGATAGGTTGATAAATAATCCCTTGGCACCAACAAGAGCCAGATCGGCAAAACAGAAGCTATAAAACCATAAGCAGGGATAGCTAAGGAAACTGTAGACTTATCCCAATCAAACAAAGGGCCAAAAGCTTCGGGCTGCATCAAAGCATGACCGGAGACGATTCCGATAAGCAACAAAGAAATACCAATAACGCTTGCCAAGCTGACACTGTTTTGGCGCAACTTCATAATCACACCCATAAGAACGGCAATCGGCATAGTAATCACCACAATAAAAAGTGACCAAGGAGCATTGTGCATAGCGCTAACACAAGCCAAAGAAAGCCCGGCCAAAGTCAAGATTAAGATAAACAAGACAGCAAAACCGGCAACCGTACCGGTTAGGGGACCAACTTCTCTGCGGGTTATGGTAGCCAGGCTCTGCCCCTTATGGCGCACAGAGGCAAACAAAACCACCATGTCATGAACCCCGCCGGCTAACACACAGCCAATCAGGATCCACAAAGCCCCCGGCAAATATCCGAATTGTGCGGCCAACACCGGTCCCACCAAAGGTCCGGCAGCGGCAATAGCGGCAAAATGGTGACCAAACAAAACAGTTTTATCGGTGCTGACATAATCATGCCCGTCGGCATATTTCACCGCCGGAGTTTCGCGTCTGGCATCCAAGCGCAACACCTTATTGGCCATAAACAAGCCATAAAATCGATAAGCAATGGCAAACACACATAAACTGGCAAAAACCAAGGTAATGGCATTCATATGTTCAAGCATGATAAATCTCCTTTTGACAGAGACAAAATAACATCAAAAGTTTAAACAAATGTAACTACAATCTAGCTTTTATTTTAAAGATTTTTCGGCTTCGGCGATAATTTCTTTTATATCAACCCCGATACAAGAGGCCACCATCATCAGCGTTCGCAATGTTGGGCTGTTTTTATTTTTCACCATCAGAGTAATGGCCGTGCGGCTAATACCGGTCTCCTTAGAAATATGCAATTTTGTAACCTTGCGTTCAATACGTTTTTTCTCAAGGATTTCAACCACTTTCTGAGACAATATTTCAGCATCTTCTCTTTTCATGTCTTTAGATTAGATGTTGACTTTTTAGATTTAAATGTAATTATAATTACACAAACAAAATACATACTGCAGAAATAACACCATATGTTAATATTAAATAAATTCATAGGCCACGGAGCCACCCGAATATGTTTTGAGCACCCTCAAGATGCAACCAAATGCATAAAAATAGCCACATCCAGCAAAAACAACAAACAGCTTTTAAGAGAGCTGGAAGCCTATTTTAGCATACAATCATACCTATCGGAATATCTTCTCAAATACGAAAACGAGATTATTTCCACCAATCAAGGTCCGGGCCTTGTTTGTGAATTGCTGAGAGATGACAATGGTTCTTATTCAAAATCATTAGATTACTGGCTGTTTCAAAACAAAATTGATGCTGAAATTATCTCTCAACTTTGGCATTTTAGCTACTGCTTAATAGAACACGACATTTTCTTTTATGATTTTAACCTAAAAAATTTCATTATTCAAAAAAGAAACAATCATAAATTTTTATACTACACAGATCTCAAAAGTTTTGAAAATTACAAATCATGGACATTTTTAAAGCTTGAAAAAATAATTACCCCGCTTGCACGTTATCTCATGATAAAAAGATTAAGAAGATTATTTAAAACATTAAAAATCTCAATTAACAGAGCAAAAAAACACTCGCTAAAGGAGTGTTTTTGTATGGCGTACCCGGAGCCGGGATAGGGGCAAAAAGCTGACCAACGTCAGGTTTTTGACACGTATCCCTAGCTTTTATTGTTGAGCAAGGAAAGCGACAGCAACCGAAGCGAAACTATAAAAGTTCGGATCCCTCCTCGTGAAAACGAGCCTGAAGGCGATGTTTGAACGATAGGGTCGCCAACAAAAAAAGCCACCCGCTAGAGGGGTGGTTTTTTTGTATGGCGTACCCGGAGGGATTCGAACCCACGACCCTCAGCGTCGGAGGCTGATACTCTATCCAACTGAGCTACGGGTACAAAATTCTGCTTAGTTTCATATACCAAATAAAACAAAAATACCAGTAAAAACTTTCAAAATCAGCATTTAAATCGATTTTTCCCTTGACTAATGTCAAAATAATATGTATTAAGAGGCAACTAGTTTTGATAAAGGATTAAAAAAATGGCAAAAAAATGTGATATTTCGGGCACTGGCGTTCAGAGCGGCAATAATGTCAGCCACGCCAACAACAAGACCCGTCGTCGTTTCCTGCCTAACTTGCAGGTTGTTTCTTTGTTGAGCGACACTTTGGGCAAAATTTTCAAGTTGAAAGTTTGCTCCAAGACCTTGCGCAGCATTGAGCACAACGGTGGTTTGGATGCTTATCTCGAGTCTACATCCAACAACAAGTTGACAGATGAAGCTAAAAAAATCAAAAAATCAATCGCTAAAAAGAAAGCTTCTAAATAATAACAATTAACCATCAAAGGTTAAGGTCTTTAAAAACCCTCGTCATTGGCGAGGGTTTTTAGTTATCCCCATTATCCCCACAATCCACAGGGCTGAGCATATTGAACAAGAAATATAGTTGGTGTTTTAAATTTTTGTTGCTATAAACAAAAGCAAATTAAACAACATCTATAAAAAGATTAGAACTATGGAAGCACCAGATATCAGCACAATCCCGCAAAACATTGAAGCCGAACAAGCCCTGCTCGGCGCAATTTTGGCCAACAACAAAGCATTTGAAAAAGTTTCCGAATTTTTGAAACCCCAACATTTTGCCGATTCTACCCATGCCAAAATATTCGAGGTCATCTCCAAGCTCATCACCCGCGGACACGTAGCTGATGTCATCACATTAAAGAACTATTTTGAACAAGACGGCACCCTAAATGATGTTGGCGGCATAAAATACCTGGTAAAGCTGTCCGATTCTGCCACACCGTTGACCAATGCAGAGTACTATGCCCAATTTATTTATGACAAATATCTACGACGTGAGTTAATAGCCACCGGTTTTGATATTGTCAACAACGCCACCAAAGAAGACCTGGATTCTGATGCCTCCGAACAAATAGAAGAAGCCGAAAAACGCTTATTTGAGCTTTCCAACCAAGGAGATATCAACGGAGGCTTTGTAGATTTTTCCCAAGCCCTGACCTCTTCTTTGACACACATCGAACAAGCCTATCAAAAAGATGGCAAGATCTCAGGTCTTCCCACCGCTCTGGATGCGCTAGACAATAAAACCGGTGGCCTAAACAATTCAGACTTAATCATCATCGCCGGTCGTCCGGCCATGGGAAAAACAGCTCTTGCCACCAACATTGCCTATAATGTTGCCGAATATATGCTGCATGCTAAAGGTCTGGATGAAAAATCCAGAGGTGTTGCTTTCTTCTCACTGGAAATGTCGGCAGACCAATTGGCCTCTCGTATTCTTTCAACCGTAACCCAAACCAACGGTCACAAAATGCGTACCGGCGAGTTGGATAACGCAGAATTCACCCGCATTGCCGCCGCTGTTAGAGAGTTAGAGAAGATTCCGCTCTATATTGATGACACACCGGGATTGAATATCAACACCATTCGCACCCGCGCCAGAAGACTAAAAAGAAACAAAGGCTTGGGTTGCATTGTTATTGACTATATCCAATTGATTTCAGGCACCGGCTCCAAACGCTCTGAGGGCAACCGTGTTCAAGAACTTTCTGAGATTTCTCGTGGATTGAAAATTTTAGCCAAAGAATTAAATCTTCCGGTAATTGCCCTATCTCAGCTAAACCGCGGTGTTGAACAAAGAGACGATAAACGCCCCGTTATGTCAGACCTGCGTGAATCTGGTTCTATTGAGCAAGACGCCGATATTGTTATGTTTGTTTATCGTGAAAACTACTACCTCCAAAATGAAGAGCCTCAACAAAAAGCCTCTGAAACACCGGAACATTTGCAGAAACGTATGGAAGAATGGGAAGCCAGAAAACGCGCCACCCAAAATGTTGCCGAGGTCATCATTGGCAAACAGCGTCACGGCCCAACCGGAACAGTTCAACTGTTCTGGAATGGAGATTACGCGCAATTTGGTAATTTGGCAAAAGAAGAATATTTGCCTGACAGAATAGGAGATTAGAATGCCTGTCAATTTTATGAGTGTTTTACTATATGTCTTAGCGGCAGCCCTGGGTATTGCCGCAGTTGTGACCTTAATTGCGTTGGGCGCTACCATTTTTGCGGTTGTGTTTACCTACGTATTCATTCCGCTTTTTCTCATTGCGGGAATCCGTTGGTTATGGCTGAAATATCAACTCTCTAAAAGAGGAAAGATAGAATACTTCAAAGATGATGAATAAAAAGCCTTCTTCATTTATCCTTAACGAATAAAATAATATAATGACAAAATAAATAATTCGGATATTTGATGACATGGCTCAAAAACCCTTCTGGAAAACAAAAAAGCTAAGTGAATATACACCTGAAGAATGGGAATCTATTTGCACCCATTGCGGTAGATGTTGCCTCATCAAGCTACAAGATGAGGATTCGAATGAGGTTTATGAAACCGATGTCATTTGCCGTTATCACGATTGCCAAACGCACCTCTGCACAGAATACGCCGACCGCTGCAAGCTTGTACCCGCCTGCCTAAAACTCACTCCGGAAAATATTGGCAAGATTTCTTGGATTCCAGAAACCTGCGCCTACTATACTTTAGCCCGCACCGGAGATCTACCGGCTTGGCATCCTCTAAAAACAAAGAAACCTCTGCCCGAAGAACTCAAAGCCTCAAGCTCTGTTGTAAGTGAACTTTTGGTACCGGAAGATGAACTTGAAGACCATATTATAGAGGATGCAGACGATGACTGATGATTGGCTGGATTCTCCCTTTGACCCAGAGCAACGCTACGAGCATTTAGAAGATGTTGAACCGGAGTTTTGGAAGAAGAAAAAGCTGGAAGATATGTCACCAAGAGAGTGGGAGCTTTTATGCGACGGTTGTGGCAAATGCTGCCTAAATAAACTTGAAATTCGCGGCCGCATCAAGTTCACTCGCACTGTATGCCGATTTTTAGATTGCCAATCTTGCCTCTGCAAAATATATGAACACCGTTTTAAAAAAGTGCCGGATTGTCGCAATATAGACTTGGCCGCCGTGAGAGAAAAGCCTCGCTGGTTGCCAAAGACTTGCGCCTATTGGCTTTTAGACAACGGCCAAGATTTGCCCGATTGGCACCCCTTAAAAATGTCTTTACGAAACCGAGAAGTTGTATCAGAAACCGGAGTAAATGACTATGAAGATTACATTGTTGACTGGCCGGACCTCTGATATTGCAGAAGCTTTAGGGATGGAGATAAAGATTATAAAATCTCCCTTAGCCAAACGCCTAACCCTAAGGATTGACGATAAAAATCATCTCCCGGTACTAACCATTCCCAAGTATTGCACATCTCGCAAAGCTATCAACTTTGTGGAAGAGCATCGCGACTGGATTCGCAATATGCTGGCCCGTTTACCCACAGCCGAAAAATTTGGAAACGGAGAAAGCATCTCCATAATGGGAGAAAAAGTTATCATCACCCACCACCGCGGCCAAAGAGGAATAGCTCTCAAAGATGGCTTTTTGGTTGTTGGCGGCGAACCGGAATTTTTACATCGTCGTGTAAGCGATTTTTTAAAAAAACTTGCCGCCAAAGAGCTGTCAAAACTTTCAATTGCCAAAGCCAAACAACTAGGCAAAACCGTTCATCATATAAGCATTAAAGACACCAAATCCCGCTGGGGCAGCTGCTCCAGCAAAAACAATATCAACTATAATTGGCGGATAATTTTGGCTCCCAAACATGTCATTGATTATCTCGTTTGCCACGAGGTTTCTCACCTCTTGCACCAAGATCATTCTGCAAACTTTTGGAATTGCGTTGCCACCCTTTGTCCTGATTACCAAGATGGACGCCGCTGGTTAAAAGTAAAAGGCAAAGAGCTTTACCGCTACATTTAATTTGCAAGTTGATTTTTAAAACTTGGTACCCTATATTTATCTTAGTACAACATAACATAAAAAGGAAAACTGAATGGAAAACAAATCATATTCACAAACAGCAGCCTCCGCCTCTATTAGTGAGGGTCTGCGCCAATATATGATAAAAGTTTATAACTTTATGGCGGCAGGATTGTGCCTCACCGCTTTGAGTGCCTATATTATTGGCAACACCTCTTTACTGGGACTGTTCTTTAACGTTAATCAGCTCGGCCAAGTTACAGGTATGTCTGGATTCGGCTGGTTAATGTTTATTGCTCCGCTGGTAATGGTTTTTGCCTTTGGATGGGTGCTAAATAGAGGAACATCTGCTCAGGTTCAAGGCTTGTTTTGGGCCTATGCGGCAGTTATGGGAGCATCTCTGACGCCGATTCTCTTGGCTTATACCGGTGCCAGTGTTGCCAGGGTTTTCTTAATCACAGCCGGCACCTTTGGCGCCATGAGCCTCTATGGCTACACCACCAAAAAAGATTTAAGCGGTATGGGCTCTTTTTTAATGATGGGCTTGTTTGGCATCATCATTGCCATGATTGTTAACATCTTCATGAAAAGCCCCGGTGTTGACTATGCTATTTCCATTTTAGCCGTTGGCATCTTCGTTGGCCTGACTGCTTATGATACTCAAAGAATCCGCGATATGTATTATGAAGGAGATAGTAGCGAGATAGCCACCAAAAAAGCTATTTCCGGTGCTTTGTCACTGTATCTTGACTTCATTAACATGTTCATTTACCTGTTGCGTTTCTTTGGAGATCGCAGATAAACGAATTTGAAGAAAAAAGATCCCGCCGATTTGGCGGGATTTTTTTATTTCTGAAACATAACTAAAGAACTTCCTTCTTGTTCTTGAGATTGTTTTAGAGCCTCTATGGCTTGTTCAATCAATTTTTTTGCCGACCGCGCCGGATTAGGAAAGACGCTGGCGCCAACACTAACAGTTAGGTCGTGAGTCGTAAAATTATCGCTCACGCCTTCTCTAAGCAAGGCCATAAGTTTTTTTATCTCCACATCCAAATCATACCCGCTCATCAAATCAGGCATCAATATCCAAAAATGATATTTCAGCCCTCTGGCCACGGTATAATTTTTTTTCAAACTCAAAACCAAAGTGTTGGCAAGTTTTTTGATAACAAATTCTTCCAAATGAAGTTTTCTGAAAGATTCAATATTGTCAACATTAACCCCAACAACGGCAATCAAATCTTTCGGCAAACGAGAATCCTTATAATTCTCATTGTTAACAGCCATTTGAACCCTGTCTTCAAACAAGAAGAAATTTGGCAAACCTGTCAAATCGTCATATAAATTATTGAAAAACGGTTTACTGCTTTTGTTTTGGTGATTTCCCACTAAAATAAAAGAAAAATGCTTAGTATCAGGCAAATAGATGGCCTGGAATTCAACCGGAATAACTTTCCCCTTGAGAGAGCGTAATCTAATTTTTTGCTTTTGAGCAGAGGTCAGCATCTCGCCGATACTTGAGGTCATAAGATTCCAATCTTGCTTATCAACAAACGAAAGGAAGGGCTCGCCCAAAGAAGACTTCATATCTTTGATGTCCAACATTTGCATTGCCGTAAAGTTAAAATAAACGGCTTTATCATCGCTGACCATAACAATCGGCCGCTCAGAGCTATTCATAACTAAGTTAACGATATCGTTAAGATTGACATCCAAATCTTGCCAAAAATACTTTTCCTTAATTTTTTTCTTTTGTTGTTTTGGCAACTCTGTTTGAGGGGGCTGAGCATTAAAATTTTCAAGGTCATTAAGAACAATGCCATACTGATCTGCCTTTTTGAGCAAGGCCAAATCAGCCTTTGCGGCAGAAACAAACCCTGCATGCCCCTCAAGATTTTCAATATTTAAAGAACTATCTTCACTCATCTTATTTATCTGTTTTTTTGTAGTTTAGAATCTATTTATCAAAAACACAATGCCAAAATCTTTGTATTTTTTTAATAATATTAGAATATACTCCGTTCATCTATGCAAAAAAAGAAAGAATTCAACCATGGCGGAAGAAGAAAACACCAAAGAAAATTCAGAAGAGTCTCTTTCTGCGGCGGCAGAAGAAGATGCTGTTTTGGCACCAGCGGAAACTTTAGATAAAGATACACAAGAAAAAGCTGTTTCTGACAACACATATTTGGTAAAAGAACGTTTTGAAATTGACTATAGTCATCCTTTGCCGGAATTAAACGCCAACGGGGCCAAGGCCTACATGGTCAAAGATAAAATAAATCCACAGCGTGAACTTTTTGCCCTTCTGTGCGACAACAACTTTCCGCCCAGACTTTCCATGTTGCCCTATTTGAAATCAATAGAACACCCGAATTTGCTAAATCTGGTGGATTACAGTGTTGTAGACTATAAGCCGGAAAAGACAATGAACATGGCATTAATATACAGTCGTCCGACCGGCCCAAAGGTCTCCCAGGCAATCCCAAAAGAAAAACCAAGCTTTGAAAAATTTAAATCCTTGGTACTGTCGTTAGTTTCCGGCTGTGAAGCTCTGAAAAACTACAATCTAACTCACCGAGCCATTCGCATGGACAACATCTTTTTTAAAGATGAGAAGGGCTCTGAACTCGTGTTAGGGGATTGCGCAGCATCATTTCCTGCCCTATACCAGCCTAATGCCTATGAAACCCAGGAGAGCCTATTATGCATACCCCAAGGACGCGGGCAAGGAAGCAGCGGTGACGATGTTTACTCTGCCGGAGTTGTTTTATTAGGGCTTGCTTTAGGCCACGAAATTGCTCCCAAATGTTCGTGTCCGGAGTTACAGCGTCTAAAACTAAAAAAAGGTTCTTTGGCAACCCTTTCTGATGGAGAAAAAATTCCCGGTCAAATTATGCCTCTTTTGAAAGGAATGTTAGAAGACAGTATTGAAAGTCGTTGGAACAGCTCGCAAATTTACAATTATCTTGACGGAAAGAATCCAACCTTTTCCTCTGAGCCAGGAGATCGCTCCATGAGAGCCTTAAGCATTGGCGGAGAAAAATATTACACGGCCAAATCCGTAGCTTTGGCAATATTGGAAAATCCGGCAGACGGCCTAAGTGTTATTAAAAGCGGCAAACTTTTGGAGTGGATAAAGAACGGCCTTGAAAACGAAAAACTCCACAATAAAATAGAACGATTAATCAACGCAGAGAAAGAAGGAGAATCAAACAGATTGCTTTTGCCGCAAATCTGCATTTACTTAGACTATAGTTTGCCGATCAAGTGTGATACCATGTATGTTTTTCCGAGTGGTCTTCCCAAAGCCATATTCCATAGCTTAAAAACAGGTAGATCTTTGGAGCCCTTCCACCAAATTTTATCTGGAGATTTAATCAAAATCTGGTACCAAGAGCAACCCTATTTACACGCTCCTGCAAACAGTAATGAATTTAGAGTTTATCTAAGCCGCAATGATTATGGTTATGGCATCGACCGTATCATTTATGATTTTGACGATGATTTGCCCTGTACCAGTCCCCTAATTGGCAAAGAGTTTGTAAACACCCCATCAAAATTATTAAAAGCTCTGGATTCGAACTATTCAGAAAACAAAGAAGACAAGCCATACGACAAAAATATCATAGCCTATCTGCGCAGCAAGATGGGCAAAAAAATAGATGGCATATTAACCGATATCAACGCCAATCAAGATGCCCTACAAATATCGGCTGTCATGAGATTGTATGCCAATATTCAAAACAAAACAGGTCCGGTTCAACTTCTAAACCTGACCAAATGGTTGGTAAAAACTGCCAAGCCGATTATAATGAATTATCATAATACGAAATACCGTAAATATTTGGAACAAGAGACCATAAAAATTTCCAAAAGCGGCAAAATTATAGAGCTTTACGAAATTCTTGAAAACGAGGAGGCTCAAAAGAAGGACCGAACGGAATACGCTTCTGTTTTGAAAAAAGTGAACATTTTGGTAACCGAACGCAACCGTATTTTGCAAGGGAGCCCGAAACTAGATGAAGAATCCAGAGAGCTGGCTATAAAATTTGGCTCGATTCTTTCAATTTTAACCATGTTGAGTTCATTTATTCTCAGCATTATTTATTGGGTGTTTAAATGATAAAACCATTAAGAACGCGCCAACCGGCTAAAGCGAAAATAAAGTTCAATCTTTTGCAAAAGATTCTACTTCTTTTGGGATTGGTTATTTTGGTAATAACGGCCTTACCGGCAGTTGTAATCTTAATCATCGGACTGCTGCCGACAATCACAATTATCTTGATAGATTCAAAAAATACCAGCAAACTGACAATGGTAGGTTGTTTTAATTTGGCCGGAGTTTTTGTTTGCCTGATGAATATTTTTAATCAATTTAACCTTAATCATGCCATTACAATTCTTGGCAATGTTTTCAATATAATCATCATGCTGGGAGCCGCGGCTTTAGGAATGGTTCTATATTATGAGTTGCCAAATCTTTTTCTGTTCATCTCCAAGGCATCAGCCCAGAGACGCCTTCGCAACATTGACAACAAGCTCGAAAAAATTGCCGATGAGTGGGGGCAAGAATGTATTGCTGAAGTAAATCAAAAATAAATCCAAAGCCGCGTTTTAAAACACGGCTTTTTCAATTAAGATTTCATGCCTTCAATTGTTTTGGCAATTTTTTTAATTGAATTCAATTCTATTTGCCGCACACGCTCTTTAGAAATATTATAAAGTTTGCTCAAATCATCAAGTGTCACAGCTTTCTCGAATAATCTGCGCTTAAATAAGATATCTCTTTCGCGTTTATTTAGGCACACAAGAGCCTTATTAAAAAGTTCACGGCGGTATTTCATCGTTTCGGCATAAGCCAAAACCTCTTCTTGATTGGGCTTCGTATCAGCAATAAAATCCATCCATTCGCTACCACTATCAGAAGAAGCATCTATTTGAGTATTAAGAGAGCCATCATGAGATTTAAGACGCATATTCATATCCGTCACATCTTGCACGCTGACATCCAAAGATTCGGCAATGCCATTTAACACCTTTGGAGAAAGCTCTCTGTCATCGGTAACATTGAGCTTATTTTTTATTTTTCGTAAATTAAAAAACAACTTTTTCTGTGCCGCGGTCGTCCCTATTTTAACCAACGACCACGAGTTTAAGATATATTTTTGGATAGAAGCTTTAATCCACCACAAGGCATAAGTTGAAAATCTAAACCCCTTATCCGGTTCAAATTTTTCAATAGCATAAAGAAGTCCGATGTTTCCCTCAGAAATCATCTCTGCTGCAGATAGGCCATAACCTCTGTATTTGGCAACAACTTTTACCACCAAGCGCAAATGAGAGGTGACCAAAACTTTAGCTATTTCCGGATTTTTTGTTTTCTGATATTGAACAGCCAGGTTGTATTCTTCATCCTGAGCCAAGATAGGATATTGCCTGATTTTTTGCAAATATCTGACCATGTTAAACTCTGGAGAAAAGTCCGCTCCACCAAGATTTTGGACATCATCCATGTTCGTTTCACTCCTGTTTAAGCATTCAGTCGTTCAACGTACGAGTTCTGGTCTCAAAAAAATCGACGCTTATAGGGTTGCGCTAAATTAGCAAAAGCGCAACCTATCCTTTAGTATGAGAAAGGTTGAAAAATTCCATTTTGAGTTGCTGTTTAGATATTTTCTAAAACACCCATCAATTGTTTGAAATCTGTTGGAAAATAAGATTCAAAAAACATTTGTTTTTGAGTTTTTGGATGAATAAAGCCGAGGCTTTTGGCGTGCAGGGCTTGCCTTGGAAAATTATTAATAAAATCTCTTTTATCTGAAGGAATGGCCTTATTCGTAATTTTTTTTGCTTTAACATAGAGCTGGTCACCCACAAGATTACAACCGATTCTGCTCATATGCACTCTGATTTGGTGGGTTCGTCCGGTTTCAAGGTTACATTTAACAAGAGAAGCAACATTCTTGTAATTTTTAATGGTTTGATAGTGTGTCACGGCATGTTTGCCATTTTTTTGCACAACGGCCATTTTCTTGCGATCATAAGGACTACGACCTATATCGGCGTCAATTATACCATTAAGCGGGTTAGGCACCCCAAAAACAACGGCAAAATAGGTTCTTTCAATAGAGTGTTCGGCAAACTGAGCGCACAAATGCTGATGCGCGGCATCATTTTTTGCCACCACCAAAAGACCTGAAGTATCTTTATCTATCCGATGCACAATTCCCGGACGTTTCACCCCGCCGATACCGGAGAGATCTTTGCAATGGTAGAGCAAGGCATTAACCAAGGTTTTATCTGGAGCTCCTGGAGCCGGATGAACGGTCATTCCGGCAGGTTTATTAACCACGATAATGTCTTCGTCTTCATAGATGATATCAAGCGGGATATTTTGAGGTTGCGGTTCGGCATCAACTGCAGGAGGAACAAGAATTTGGTAGATGTCACCTTCCTTTACCTTAAAAGAGTTATCTCCAATGGTGTCTTCGTCACAAGTAACATTACCCAAGGCAATAAGACGCTGCACTTGGGAGCGAGAAACATCAGGAAAACAATCGCTTAAAAACTTATCGATTCTTTTTCCCTTATAATCTTTATTAACCATTGGTGTGGTATAAATAACCGCATCAGACATAATTGAGGCCTAAAAAGTTAAAAACTTAAGGCTTATAATAGAGACAAAAAACAAACTTGCAAGCGAGATTTAGGCATGGACAAACTCAAATTAATTAAAACTGTTGTTGTTATTTTAACTTTTTTATTGGTTTTTGGCATATTAACAGCACTGGGAAGTATTTACAAGAAAGTATCAGCACCGGCAAAAGAGATAGAAAACATTGACCTCAAACAACCAACCGGCAGCAGCATAGAAGATTTTAAGGTAGAAAACGGCAAGCTCTATCTCCTAGTTAAGTATGGTGGCGAAAACGACCGTATTTTAATCATAGAGCCCGGCAAAGCTCCTGCGGAAATAAAGATTAATTAAAAGGAGGATGAAATGGCTGAAACAGATTCTCAAGATGAATTTGACCGTCTTTTAGATGACTTCATCTCTCAGCAACTGGCTGATGCGGAAGACAACCTCACAGACCTCGCTGAGCTGAAAGAAACAGGCAAACCAGCGCCTCAATATCCGGAAGATGAAGCCGAAACTATTCAAAAGCTCTACCAAGAAGAGCGCCAGCTATACGACGCCTACCACAATTTTCGCAACGCTATAACAGCTGTTGCCAAAAATGCCAACATGGAACCGCCGCATTTTGAATTTGGTGCCAGATATATCTACCCACGCTTTCGCCCTTCCAGAACCAAACAACTCAACCAAGATATCTTCAGTGGTTGGGAGCTCTTGGCCATGGCGCAACCGGTCAGACTGTCATCTCTGCCGGCCAACGCCTCGGATGAGCAAATTTTAAATTTTGCCGAAAAAACAACCGATGAGAACTTGCAATGCGCTCTAATTTCTTATGTCGAAATCTTAATAGAGCTGGATGGTTGCGAAATTGCCTACAATATGCGCAAAGCCAAAGCCGAAAAGCGCAAAATAGAAAAAGAGATTTTTGAGGAACACCAACGCCGCAAAGAGCGGATGAAAAAGTATATTGAAGCCATCGAGGCACAGCATTTTCCGATAGATGCGGAAAGATTGGTCAACAACTTTTTCAAAAGCGTACGCAAAGATCCCGAAGGCGCACAAAAGATATTAGAAACGAATCCGGCCACCTTTGCGCCCATCCAGGTAGAAAAGATTCCGCCACGCTTTTTTGGGATGATAAAGCCCAAACCGGAAGACGGAATCAGAGTAAATAAAGAAATCGGAAAATTTTTGAAGAATTTGAAGGTCTAAATGGTACAAAAATATAGACAAAATTCAAATTTATGATAAGATATAGATAATATACTTTCACAAAGAAAGGAATTAACCATGGCAAAAGAAACCTCCTCTCCACGCAAAGAAGCACAAGCAGCAGCCAACAGCGGTAGAAAAAGCGGAGAAGAAAACACAAGAACAACAAACAGAGCCCCAACGGAGGCAACCAGACCTGTCACACCAACATCAGGGGCGGGAAGCACGCCTACCGGTAGTGGAGAAAGCGGCACAAGTAGCAGCCCCACCCCGCAGCAAAATGATGGAAATTCTGGGCAAAAACCCGTCACGGTTAATCAAGCAACTCCTCAACCCGATAAATCAACAGACCGAGAGTTTACCGCTGAAGATCTCTCCGATTATGTTGCCTCACTTGCCAAAAAAGACCCTAAAGAATTATCGGTTGAAGAATTAAATGTCCTCAAAGAAAACACCTCGGATCCTGAAGAAAGACAAAAATACGAGGATATGATAAACCAACGCAATCTTCCTGGAGACGGAAAGGCACCTGAAGCAGGAAAGATTGAAAAGACTGATGACCCTGATGATCCCAAAGAAGATGACGACAAATTTGATATTCAACAAGGCGATTTCATTGAATTCTTAATGAAAGATGTAGTGTTGGCCGCAGCGGCTTGGGGAGGCAAGAAGGTTTCAGGCCAAGTTGGTCTTTGGACATACCGAGGTCTTTCTTGGGCATATCACAAAGTAGATGATAAACTCTATACTCCAGCTAAAAAAGAACTTGCGGAAGCCTGGGATAACCTAAAGAAAAACACCAAAGAGGCCTTCAGAACCGTAGAACAATACCAAGTAAAAGATACCTTAACTGGCGACAACAGCACCGTACAATTCACTCATGAAGTTTTAAAAGAGCACAACAAGGTTATTGACGATGCCTTAAAAAGTCCCAAAAGAATTGAAGCCTTTGGTCGTTTTGCCGCAGCCGTGGTCAATGGTAAGTTAAAGGAGGGAACTTACAATCAAAATGGCCATGCTGTTTGGTTTGATAAAGAAACCCGCACCACTATTCCGCTTGAAGGCAAAACAATGCAGGATCTCATTAAAATGGTGCAGGAAACATCTCAAGCCATAGACGCCTCAGACAGACCAGTCGGAGAAAAAACCGCCCTAAAAGACCTGGCAGCCAAAGACTTTTCGGTTATAGTCGGAACCTACACCCTGCTTGAAGGCCAAAAAAACATCTTTATGTCCAACATGGCCACCGCCACACTTCTGCAAATGAAGGCGGAAAATAAAGATTATCAATACTCAAAAGAAGAGCTTGAGGCCATGAAAAATCGTGCCGCCATAACCTTTTTCACCGAGCTGAGAAAAATAAGAAACGGTCAAAGCCAGTTCAAAACGGTTGAGGAATTTTTGGAAGCCAGCGGCAAAGCTGTCCAAACAGCCTACAACAATGTTGAAAAAGGACGCTATGATGAAAAAGGCAAAATGCCGCCAGCTAATGCAGAGTTAGTCCTGCTCAACAACCTCAACACATTGCAACGCCAAGAAAATCCCCAGGACATGTTAGCAGAGGCCATGCTGTTTAGCGAGACAATGAGAAAGCTACAAGAGCGCCACAATAACGTGATTGCCCAAGAGGAGGCCGCTCGCAATGCACGAACTGGTAGAGGTAGAGAAGACAGAAGAACAAACGGAGATAGAGGAAACAATGGCGGTAGAGAAACCGGTGGCGATAGAGGAACCGGCGGTGGCAGAAGAAACAGCGGAGGAAGAGATTAGTGAAAAAAATCTACAAAATCTTTAGAACAAGCTTAATTGGAATACTCTGGACATACCTTTTCCTTATTGCCGCCAATTATACGATGTATCAGTTATGGAGTTTCAATTTCATGTCTGCCCGCAGTTGGCAAACAATTTCTCGTTTTTGGGAAAGCGGCGGAGTTATAAACACAACAGCAGACTACGTCTTTTTGCTAATGCTTTTTGCTCTGCCTTTTTTATGGATTTGGGGCTGGATAAAAGCGCTAAAAATAGATTATTTGAGCATTTTTCTCTATCCAATTAATGCTTATAACCGCTACATCATCAACAAATATGGTCACGATTCCTCAAGAATAGTTTTGAAGAATCTAAAATCCAGCCAAAAAATGATAGAAGAAATAAAAAGTCAGCTGGAATCCATAAAACCGGCAAAGACCAAAGAAGTTGGCAACATTCGTGCCGAGGTACAAAAACAACTAGAAAAATTAAATACCCCAAAACACTAAACAGTTATTAACCAATTTTGTGCTAGAATACAAAATAAAAACGTTGGAGAGCCGAGTATTTGAAACCGCTTTTAATTTTAATACGAATAGCCTTTGTAGGTATCTTCTGGAGCATTTTGTTTCTAGAAGGTATTCGTGTTATTATGCTGACCAACTGGCATTTTGATATTTTGCGCATAGATCACTGGCTGTATGCCTGGAATTTATGGCTTTCTGGCTGGGTCATTGATGACCCTAAAGAATGGGCCTTTATCCTGATAATCTTGACTTTTGTTCCTGTTTGGCTGACGGGCTGGACCGCCTTAAGCCTAATTCACTGGGGTAAAATTATAGCAAACGTACTTGAGCTGCCAATCAAATTGTTCAATAAGTTATTTGAAAAACAAGTCAAAAAAATTGCCAATACAGCCAGTGTCAAGGTTGTAAAGAAAAAAAGGTCCTACAAAGAGATTCGCCCGCGCAGCATTCGTCCACCTCTGGAAGAAAGCGCCTACGCCCTGCCGGCAGACAAAAAGGCGGCTCTTTCCGGTATAGCTCCCAAGAGCATCCCCATTTCCAAGCCCGCCAATAACATCACCAAAGAGGTTGATGCGCCTGTTGAGTTTAGCCATTCTCTGTTTAAGTTCGATGACGACGACAACAGCGGATTTGACTTTGATTTATTTGATGAAACTCCCAAAGAAGAGCCTGCAAAACAAGAGCCAACCCCAACAAAAGAATCCGCAAAACAAGAGAACAAAGCTCCAAACACAAAAGCACAAAGGAATGACAATAAGGGCAAAGGTGGTCAAAAGAACATCTCCTCCCCCGCACCTCATGGCAGTACCAATTCAACCTTAGAGGTCCTGAAACAGAAAGGATATGAAGTCATCACGGGAGCCACCATAAAGAGCACGCTTATAGATTTTATAGGTGTTTCGGGCACTCAGATTTGCCTTTGCTTAAACGATAAAGAACCGGGAGATTGGTTGGCGGATGAAGAGCGTTTCAATGATGAAGAACCTCTGTGGTTTTCAGAAAGTTCGCACAGAATTTCTCCTGTCAGAAAAATAGATATTGCGCGTTTAATTTTAACGGATAAGCTAACCGAAGCCGAGATGTCTTTCAAGGTAGAAGCTTATGTTATTGAACAAATCGGCAATATAATCAACGCGGAGGATATGTTTGATATTTGGGATAATATGAACATTCATGTTACCAGAATTGACAGAGGAACCCCCAAAGAAATAAAGTTATTTAATAAAACACTGGAAGAAGCCGAAGGTAAAATTGATAAGGCTGATTTTGATAAAGTTAGAAAACTAATTCGCAGTATTGCATAAAAAAGAGGAATAAATGGCAGTAGAGAAAAAAGGAGAAGAATGGGAAGAATATAACAGTGCCGTCCGCTGGATGGTAATAACGGTTATTATCTCCACTCTCATAACCATATTTTTAGCTTTGGTTTCAATGCCGTTAGGATACCTTATCGGCACGGGTATTTCAAAAGAAAGCTTAGGGGATGTTTCCCGCTTTTTTGACCTTGTATTCAATAAACCTGGCTATCTTTATTCTCGCTATTGGAACTGGATAAAACAAGTTTTTAATTACCACGGTCCTTTTTCTGTAAGCCTGTGGATTCCTATTTTGCCCTTTATCAGCCTCCCGGTTGGTTTAATTTTTGGGGTCATTACTAATCCATACAGATTCCAATCAAACATCCACGGCTCTGCCCGCTTGGCTACGGAAAAAGATATCAAAAAGATGGAACTGTTGGGATTCGATGGCTTTTGCCAAGTGGTTGGCAAATTCAACAATAAGCTTCTACTGTTGAAAGAAACGCTTTCCACGCTTTGTTGCGCACCTCCGGGAACCGGTAAAACAGCAGGAGTTGTTGTTCCGACAATTTTTCATTCACCGACCTTAAGCATCATCGTAAACGACCCCAAGCCGGAATTGTGTTTTCAAACATCCGGTGCCAGAGCCAAGGTTGGTCCTGTTTTTATCATCAACTGGGGTATGGAAGATAATCCTGCGGAAGGCATATACTACCCAAGTTGGAATCCTCTTTCTCCCGGTGCGGTACCGGCGCCTGGACCTTCCAGAGATATGTATGTAGATTCCATGTGCAAGGTTTTGGTAGAAGACCCCAAAGGAGGAGCAGACCCTCACTGGTCGACAACTGGTCGTGCGGCCCTAACCGGCTTTATCCACTTTATAGTTTCCAAGTGCGAAAAAGCAAGAGCTAATGACTACTTTATCGGCCGAGTTTATGAAGGCAAGTTAGACGAAGAAGATAAAAAGGTTCTGGAAGGCTACTATTTGGAAATGAATGATCCTGCAGCCGCCAGAGCTCTTCAAAATTTAAGAAACAATACCCTAAACATAGACAACTATTTACCGATTGGTACCTGGGCTTTGTTGCCGGAAAAATGGATTGGGCGAGAAGCCTGCATAGCCATGATTTTGGAGTGGATTACAGAGGCACAAATTAAACAATCTCAGGATATCAAACGCCGTATGGATGAAGGCGACCAAATGGCGGCCATGGCAGACCCCATGAGAGATTTGTTGGAGGAAGCTATTGAAGAGGCTCGTAAATTTGGCTACACGCAACGCTGTATCGTTGAGTTGAGCCAGTTAAGCTCTATGCCGGATAAAGAAAGAGGCTCTGTTCTTTCAACCGCTTTTGCCGGCATCAACATCTTCAAAAACTCCGCCGTGGTAGCCCGTACAAGCTTCAGCGATTTGGCCTTCAAAGACTTGCGAGGACTAAAAGACCCCATTACCGGGGAATTTAAGCCTATTTCCGTTTATCTTTCGGTAAACCAAGTAGATGCCAGAGCTTTGAGTGTAATTTCAGGAACATTCATTGACCTGATGTCCTCTTATCTGATAGCAAATCCACCCAAATTTAAGAATCCGACCGACGGTCAGATGGGTCCCTACTCCTGCCTATTTGTACTAGACGAGTTTCCAACCATGCCCAAACTACGAGCCGTTATCGACGGGCCGGCAGTTGGACGTGGCCAAAAAGTATCATACTTGCTGATTGGCCAAGATTTGGGCCAAATATCCGGTAAATATGGTAAAGATGACCTCGAAACGGTTATCTCCACAACAGCCTGTAAGGTTATCTTGTCCCAAAACAACGAGCAAACAGCCCAACGTTTCTCAAAAATGATTGGCAACAAAACTGTCCAAACAACGTCTTACTCAAAGAACGAAGGTGGTTTTGGAAAGGGTGTAAACCCCTTCTCTAAAAACGTAAGCTACCAGTTACAAGGTGTTTCGGTTATATCTACAACACAACTATTAAGCTTGCCAATGCTAAAACAAGTTGTTTTGATGCAAAGTTACATCGACAGGCCGATCATGGCAGATTCTCCTCGTTGGTACTTGGATAAAAAGATGAAGGCTCTGCGCAACCTTCCACCGGCACCAAATGTCCCAGACTGGATTGTTGCTCAAAGAGAAGACATTAATGATGATATGTTGGCCAAACTGGGTATAGACTATGATCCAAACGAAGATTTTGATGATTCCGAGTTTGCAGAAGATGAGGAGTATGATGAATCTTCTGAAGAAGCAGAAGACACCTCTACCGAGCAAGCCCCTCAATAGGATTCAAAAATGTGGGAGTGGTCCAAATCACGAAAAAAAAACATTCACGAAGGGTCTTTGAAAAACCGCTTTGAAGACCTTATCTCTCCACCCTCGGCATCACCTTCTGACATTGAAATACCATCTCCGGAGCAGATGAAGGAGCTTGTTCTGAGCGAAATAAAAAGAGAAAATCTCCTCAACATTGAACTAAAAAAATGCACTTATCATCCGCAAACATGGAATGAGATGACCAAAAGCTCAACACAATACCTAAGAATGAGAAAAACATTTCTTAAACTAATAGGATATTCTGCACAAGAAGATTGCAGAAAAATAGGATTTGATGAAGAAGATATAGAGCTACTAAAGGAAAAAATATCTCCGGAAAACTATAACACCCACATAAAGATTCCGCTTGAATTTGGTGGAAAATTAGACATGGATAACCTTTGCCTGATAAAAACGCACCCTCTGCATGACCAAATTCACCACTTGATAGACATTCAAATCAGTTGTGGTTTTTTGCAAAAATATAAATTTATTTATATTCCTTGGTTTGAAGGAAAAATTTATCATGATTAATTCTTTACTATCTCAAGCTCAAAAAACAAAACACTTTATCAGTTTTTCACCTATGGAACCTGCTTCCATAGAGCAAACAAACCAAGAGCTCATAAGCTCAGGCACCCCGCCTCTCCCATCTGATTTTTGCGACTTTTTAAGCTTGTGCGACGGAATTTATTATGATGGATTAGAACTTTTTGGCACCAAAGAACACCCTCGCCCAACCAAAGAATATATTTTTACAAATATAATAAAGGCCAACAAACCTTTTTCAGAATACAGTTTTTTCTCACAAAAACTCATCATCGGAGGCATGTCTGAAAACTTTATTATATACGATTCCAAAAACAAGCTGTTTGCAGTCATAGACAGAATAAACCTATGCTCCCAGATAGAATTTTCTTCTTTTGAGGAGCTGTTGTCTCACCTTTTGCGCCATTGCGAAATAGAGCTTTAATCAGAAGATGAATCCTCTTGATCTTCAAGTTGTCTCAAATCTTCCTCATCAATCTCCGTTGCCTCAAACCGATATTTCTCATTAAACCAATTACCAAGATCTATATCGGCACACCTTTTGCTGCAAAACGGACGATATTTCATATCTGTCACTTCTTTTTTACAAATCGGGCATTTCATTTTTCAACTCTTCCACACCCCTTACAAGTTGGGCATTCCGCACTCAAAACATCAAGCAGTGACGGCCGTCTTCTGGCCCGAGAAACCTCGACCAAACCGGCACGACTTAGTCCGTAAACAAACACTCTTGTTGTATCGTGATGCAGGTTTTCTTCCAAAACATCAATTGCGTTTTTAAGATATTTATATTCAGAAAATCCGGCAAAATCGATAACAATCTTGCCCGACAAATTACGAAGAATAATTTGTCTGGCAATCTCTTCCGCAGCCTCAATATTTAAGCGACCAAGGCTTCCTTGCCCGTCATCATCACCACTGTCAACATCTATTGCCACGCAAGCTCTGGTTTCCTCAATTGTGATTCTGCCACCGCTCTTAAGCTTTATTTCTTTTTGCAAAGCCTCTAAAATAGCATCCTCCAGGCCATATTCTTCAAAAGGATTGGCACTGTATTTAACGTCAAAATCCTCCCCCAGAATTTTCTCAAGATTATGGTCATTTACCACAATGGTTTTAAGGGTTTCAACATGATGATTAATTGTTTCCATTAAAATATTGTTGCGTTCCAACAGCAAAGTCGGCGCTTTTGATGTCTTTGCTTTCTGGCGAACGGCATCAAACTTATTGCGTAAAACTTCCATTTCTTCGACAATACTATCCTGCTCCGCATAAACGGCTGATGTCCTGACAATCCATCCCTCCTGACCGGTTGTATTGTCTTGTACTGTCTTTTTCAGTTCTTCAGCTTTCAGTTTATCACTAATTTTGGAAGAAATTTCCACATTCATTCGATAAGGACAGTAGACCAAATTATGTCCGACAAATTGCAAAGAGCGCACCAATCTTGCGCCTTTTTCGGCTCTTTGTTCTTGAGCTACCTGCACTACAACTTCTTGCCCTTCGTTTGCATTCAGGTCATCTCTGCCATATTCCTCTGCATTAATAAAAGCTTCTCTCGCGTCTCCAATATTTACGAAATACCCCGTTTTACCGTTTGCAAGCTCTATTTTTTTAGTAATTCTGCCCAAATAGATATTTCCCTCCAAGGCCTTACTAAGGTCAACAATTTCAAGCTTTTGCAAAATACCGTCAGCCAATCCGGCCACCCGAACAACATTATTTTTACTTTCATAAACCAGAGTATCAATCATCATATTTTTTCTCCCAAACTATTTTATACCTGCACCCAAAAGCAAGTTGCGGGTTTCAAACAAAGGCAACCCCACAACGCCCGAATAAGAACCTATCATTTTGCGCACCAACGCCGCCAATCTTCCTTCTATCTTATAGCCAGCGGCGCCAACCCATTCTTTACTTTTCACATAATCCTCAATTTCATTTTCAGACATTTTTTTCATTAATATCCTGGTAGAATTAAGGCGTATTGAGGCCTTTCCTTGAGAATCAATAACGCAAACAGCGCTCAACACCTTATGAGCTTTTCCGGAAATAAGCCGCATAACCTTTGTTTGTTCCTCCTCGCTGTGGGCCTTTTGAATGATTTGAGACCCCACAACAATAATGGTATCACAAGCCAAAACAACTTCCCCTGGATGTTTTTTTGCAACACTTTGAGCTTTTTCCAAAGCCATTCTCTTAACATAAGCCGTTGGCTTTTCATTTTTTTTAGGAGTTTCATCAATATCTGCCGGTTCAATCAAAGAAGGCAACATTTCTATCTGCTCAAGCAACAGCTTGCGTTGCGGCGAACCGGAAGCCAAAATAAAATTCTTAGCCATTCCACTAACCTCAATTTAGGAATCTTAAAAAGCAAAAAAGCGCTTAAAAGACAAGCGCTTTTGGTTTTATTTTACATCATCGTCGTAGGTTTTTTCCATGCGCTCGTGGCGTTCCTGAGCTTCAACCGACAAAGTTGCCACCGGACGAACTTCCAAACGCTCGATTCCAATAGGATCCCCGGTTTCTTCACAATAGCCATAGACACCATCTTCGATTCTCTTTAAGGCTTCATCAATTTTAGAGATAAGCTTACGAGCTCTATCACGAGTGCGGAGTTCCAAAGCCTTATCAGCTTCCAAGGAAGCGCGATCAATTTGATCTGGCTGATTAAGACCGCCTTCTTTTAAGTCATTAAGAGTGTCAGTAGCCTGCCCGATTAAAGATTTTTTCCAGTTAAGAAGCTTTTGGCGGAAATACTCCAACTGCATTTCATTCATATACTCTTCATCGGCAGAGGGTTTATAATCCGGGGGAAGAATGACTGTGTTTTCCATAAATTTAACTCCTTAACATCAGAACATTTTTTAATTGTGATACATATAGCAGGTAAAATATAAAATTCCGTAAAAAAAGCAAGTAAAATTCACGTTTTATCACCTATTAGAGCTAAGATGTGAGTTTGGCGAGTTCCACCTCCACCCTAAGTTCTATTTCGGCCATAATTTCTTGCAGTTTTGGGTCACTCGATTCTGCCTGATGTTCTTTAACCATTCTGGCTGTTTCGATTAATTTATCCTTAGACATATACCCAAGCAGTAAAGCATCTCTGATTTCCTCAAGTTTTTCCAGAAGAGAATAGCCTCTTTTAATGAGTTTTTTTCTGATTTCTCTTTCTTCTTCACTGCCCACCATTTGAGTGGCAAAGATGGCGTCTGTCACTGATATACCTGATGTTGGGCCAACTTGTTGGTTTTTTTTACTCATAGTTTCATTGAGATAAGCCGAAAAACTCTCTCCGCCGGATGCTTTTTTTATATTTTTTCCGGAACTGATATCGTTAGTTTTGTTTATATCATTAACCTTAATCAAGCCACTTCTCCCCTACTGAAAAGTCCAAGTAATTACATTTTTCTCATCATCGGCGCAACTTTCAGATGCTTTGACAGGAGAAATGGGTAAAGCATCAGCATCTCCGAACTTAACACCATTAATGGGCAATTTAAACGTATTGTTATTTATTTTAAGCTGAAAGAGATCTGCGCCATCGATGCCACTCCAATTTATCTGGCTTAAATTCATGCATGTGCGCAAAGAAAGCTTATTAAAGGTGACATCAAAATAATCATCGCCCAAAGAGGAAGTTTCTATGATAACTTCTCCGTTAAGCCTATGAACAATTTCTCCATTAACCAGCATCTGAGAAGGAATAAGTTGCTCTTCCTTCAATTTTTGCGGCGTCATTTCAGAAGAAGAAAGTTCTGCGTAATTACCTTCCAAGCGATAACGCGTTGCAATATTTTTTTGAATTTCTCTAATTTCGTTAACTACCATATTTTGCCTAAACATCTCATACATATTACCCACAAGAGATATAGCAGCAACGGTCAACACTATCACAACAGATATTGCGGCAATAGCTTCCATCATGGTTGTCCCTTTTTGATCAGATTTAAGCATACAATCTCCTACCAGTTCTTTATCACTAAGGATATCATTAAAAGTTTCAGTAAACAATAATTTTGTAATATTAATTTACTTCCTTTTTTAAAAAAATAAGTTATAGTAGTCACTGTCATAGATGCTTGGATCAAGTATCTTGAAACAGTTAAACTTTATAAAGGAATTTCTAATATGAAGAATACTATTGCTTTGATGGCTGCTGTTTCTGCATTTGCATTTGCTGCCAATGCCAGCGCCTTAGAATACACCCCTTACGTAGCTGCTGATTACACCTACACAGATGTTCAAAATGCTGCCGAAGTACATGGTGGTAAAGTTTCTGTAGGTACCGACTACAACAAATATTTTGGTACTGAAATTTTCTACCAGCGCACAGGTTCTGACCGTGTTCACGCGGCAGATGGCACTAACGAATATTCTCTCCAGAGCTATGGCTTGGATGTAAACGGTTATTTGCCTTTGGGTTGCGACCAAACCTTTGCTTTGGTTGGAACAGCCGGTATTGCCAATATTGATCTTAAATACACCAACCCCGGCGAAACCCGCAAGACAGAAAACGGTTTAGGTTACCGCTTGGGTGCAGGTTTTGAATATGACCTCACAAGCAATGTCGCTGTCAGAGCAATGTATCGCTACACATTCACTGACAAACTTGGTGATTTAGACCACATGAACGAATATTCTTTGGGTGTTAAATACTCTTTCTAATAGACACTATTTGTTCAAGAAAAAAGGAAGGGATATATCCCTTCCTTTTTTCTTGCAAAAAAGATATGGAAAAAAAATTCAAACCATTTATATTATATTCAGAAAATATAAATAACAAGGTTCCGCACAATGAAAAATATTTTATATTTTTGCCTACTGTTGTTAAGCTTGAGCGCCTGCTCTAAAACAGATGAGCAAAATCAAAACACCCCCGCCAAACCGGAGGCTTCTGCCGAAATAGACAGTGAAACGGTTTTTTCCTTTGATATTAATACTCTAAAACCCGGCTGTGATAATGAAAGCCAAATTGTTTGCGCCATCAATGCAAGCATTAAATGCACCATCAATCCATCTTTTGCCGAATGTGCAGAAATGAGAGCTTACATGCCAAATTTCATATTTATGGATGATGAAAGTCTGCAACGCCCCACATCTCAGTCATATAAGATAACCAAAATAAAACCTCTCCCTGATGGAACAGTGGAAGTTTACACTCAAAGCACCTGTAACGGCAATTGGTTTGGTCTGTGCAACGGCAATATCATCTACGTAATGGACTATCAAAACAATCGTTGGGTTGTAAAAGATTTATATGCCGTAGAAATCTAATTTTCAGCTACAGATTTACTAAGAATATTCATAAAGGCTCGGCTTACCTGAGTTTCAGGACCGAGCTCTTTTTTTTGTACTTCAAACAGCTCATTTGAGTTCATTTGATTAAGGTCTGCTTTGAGAGAAGAATTAACGGGAATTTCCCCGCTACGATCGATATAGTTGATATCACGATTATAATCATCAAACTTTTTTTGATAATCGGGAACAGCGATTTTTTCTGTTTTTTCCTCTATAAATTCCGATTTATCAACAGTGGCAACCATATTTTCCGACTTAGTATTAAGCATCTTTTTTTTTGGCAAAGGCGGTAACTTTTCAGGTTGATTAAATTGGACCTCCTTAGGCATAAAAAAATCAGGTTGAAGCTGTTTTCTGACATAGCGACCATAAGCAGTGACACTCACCCCGAGAGAAACTATCAACAAAAGGGCCCAAAGCGTAAATTTTTTATGCATAAAATAAACTCCATCAACCATAATTTAACCAATCAATCCTATAGTAAAATACATGAAAAAGATTTTTTTTATATTAACATTCCTGATTTTTCCGACTTTGGCTTTTGGAGCCTGTCCGGAAATTACTTCTGCACCCAAAATAGAATTATACACTTCTTACGGAAAATTGAGATACGATTTCAGCCAAAACAACCAACAGATAACAAAATTAGCAGAAAAACAAGGAATTATAGAAAAAGGTCTTTTTGCCTCCGGGCTTTCCACAATCAATGTAAATATGGATATTACCCTAAAAACCGTAGGCGATATTATCGGCAAATATGACTTTTGTGTTTACCCCACAACCATAAAACTTTCTGTTTATTTCAGTGATCCCACCATTTATATCTCAAAACAACTTATTCCCAACAGTTGCGAATATAATGTTGTCTTGAGACATGAACAAACCCACCAACAAATAAATAAAGCAGCCTTGGACTATTTTCTTCCATTATTTGATGAAGCTGCAAAAAAAATTGCACTCTCTATAAAACCGATAAATGTCAAATCTCTCTCAGAGATAGACAAAGCGTCTGCAGAGTTAACGGAAGAATATAACAAAAAACTCTCACCCTTGCTTGAATTTTTCAAACAAGAGTTATTAAAAGAGCAGTTAAAATTAGATAATCAAGCTAACTATCAGCATGAAAATATTCTATGCAGATAACTTTTTGGCATCTTTCAAAACAAAATCCAAAAAGCTCATTAAGCCTTTATAGGCATAATCAATGTAAGTTTTATCTTTGGCAGAATTATTGTGATAATAGATTCTAACCGTTGTCATACCGGCTTCTTTAGCATACTCAAGGTTAGAATAACTGTCATCAACAAATACACAATCCTGAGGCCTAACACCAATCTTCTGGCAATAGCGAATATAAACATCGGCGCTTTCGTTTTTCTTATAAACACCAAAATCTTCAACGGAATAATAGCGGTCTTTAAAAAATTCCCACAAACCCAAATGCTTGAGAATTTTTTCAGAAGCATATCTGTCGCTGGCAGTAAACACATATTGCTCAGCGGGAACTTTTCTTAATTTTTCCAAAAGATTCTTATAAGGAACTATTTTTTCAACAGGTTTACGCCTATGATAAGCAATAAATAAGTCTCTGGGATCAATACCATAGTCTCTAAAGAATATTTCACCACCATCACGATAAATTTTAAAGGATTCTGTTACTAATTTTTTAGTGGTATCAAAATCAAGCTTAAGTCCCAAATCTTCTATCAAAGCCTGGGCCATTGTAGTATCCAATAAATCGGCAAATTCTTCGGTTTTATTATACAGTGTATCATCCAAATCATAAATGATGATATTTTTACCAAAGACCACGATAATCTCCTTTTTTTATTTTACTCACAACCTTGGTAATATTACCCAAATAGATAAATTCGTCAACAAAATACTTGAATAGCCGATATTCCTAAATATATCAAAAAAGTTCCAACAACCAACAGAGAGGAAGAAATGATAAAGAATATTTTTACATTAGCACTGGCGACAACATTTTTGAGTTGTTTTGAAGCCGCTGCACAAGATCAAACCCAAGCTGAAATCGGCAATCCAGGCTCTGCTAATATAATGATGGTAGAAGAAGGATACGTTGTGCAGACTGCCGCACCACAAGAAAATTCGGACAATCAAACATCTCTCAACATGCCAGACGATTCGGCAACTGTTATGGAACAAATTACCGGCACAGAAACTCCCAATAGTCTGGATATAGAAGAAGATGAAACAGTTATTCAGAACAACTAAAAACTGAGTAATAAAGAGGCCGTTAGCTGTTCCAAACGGCCTCTTTTATTTTACTTTGCAAAAAAGCATTATGAGCATTTATTTCATCTTCACTCAAAGCAAAATTTCTGGCCGGCCGCAAAGTTCTTTGTTGTTGAGTTGTCTCCATGTTTTTTTCAACTTTTGTTTTTTTAGAATCAAGCAACAAGCTTGGTTCTTTTCCACCCAAAAGTTCCAAATATACCTCAGACAGCAGCTGGGCATCAAGTAGTGCTCCGTGAAAAGTACGGCTGCTGTTATCAACCTCAAACCTTTTACACAAGGCATCCAAACTGCACCTGGCACCTGGAAACAGCAGTCTGGCAATTTCCAAGGTATCAACCACCCTGCTCCATTCAAATTCCGGCTTTCCTATTTGTTTCAGCTCATAATTCACAAAATTAATATCAAAAGAGGCATTATGAGCAACCAAAGTAGCGTCACCCACAAAATCGAGCCAATCATCGGCAATTTTTTCAAAGGTAGGAAAATCTTTCAAAAAATCATAAGTTAATCCGTGAACTTTAACAACCTCTTCAGGCACATCTCTTTCCGGATTAATATATTGATGAAAAGTCACGCCGGTCGGCATATGATTAATAAGCTCAACAGCGCCAATTTCAACCAATCTGTCACCCTTAGCATAGTCAAAACCCGTTGTTTCGGTATCAAACACAATTTCTCTTGTCATAAATTAGCTTCCAATCCTCTAATAATGTTAATAAGCTCAACCTTGAGCAAATTTTTAGGCTTATCGGTATTAATCACCACATCAGCCAACATTTTTTTATGTTCATTACTCATTTGCACGTTATTTATCTTGTCAAAATCCTCGGCAGAAACATTATCTCTTTTCATGACACGTTGCTTTTGGATATTATAATCAACATCTGCCACCAAAATCAAATCACAATATTTATCCCATCCCATTTCAAACAATAAAGCCACATCAATAAAAAATATATCAGAATAACAGGCGTTTTCTCTAATGACTTTTTTTAAATTTTCACGCAAAAAAGGATGAATAAGACTTTCTAAGAGTTTGAGTTTATCTTTATCATTAAAGACCAAATTGCGTAAAGCTCTTTTATCAGCCACTCCATTATGAACAGTTCCGGGAAAATGTTTTTCCAGTGTTTTTAAAAAATCCCGAGAAAAGTAGAGCCTCCTCACCCAACCGTCAATATCAAAAACGGTATACCCCAAAGAATTGGCAATTTTAGCCAAAGTAGTCTTTCCGCATCCGATAGAACCGGTAATAGCCACAAGCAACATAAAAAACATCCTTTTATCAGAAGGTTAAACAAGTTATAAACAGAAGTCTCATTTTCTGTGCATAACTCACCCCTACCCTACCTTTTATAACTTTTTATCACCGTAAAGTAAAATTTAATCTCACAACTTACACACAGGCTTAAATTTGATTCACAAGATGTGGATAACAAAACTTACTAACAACCAACAAAAAATAAGCTTCACAACATTAGTCAATTGAAAAGACTAAAATCTTAATAAATTATTAACAAATTTCCTCAACTTTATTAACAAAGAGTTAAAATCTGAATAACTCAAAGATAAAAAAATAATCAACAACTCTCACAGGGATTCACAAACAACAAAAACATTTTAAAAATATATTATTGGCCCTGCGGGGCTGTTCATAAAAGTGCCTTATAATATTAATTGACAGAAGGTAAAAAAACTCTTATAAAAAAATCACAAATATCCCTCCTATTTAATCATTTCCAAAAAGGTTTCCATGAATTTAAAAGATTTAAAACAAAAGTCTCCGACTGAGTTATTAACTCAGGCAGAGGATCTGGGCATAGAAGATGCATCTTCCATGCGTGTACAAGACTTGATGTTTGCTATTTTGAAAAAAGTAGCAGGCGAAGATCAAACCATCAGCGGCGAAGGAACCATAGAGGTTATGCAAGATGGCTTTGGTTTTTTACGTTCAGCTCAATCAAATTACCTGGCCGGCCCGGATGATATATATGTATCTCCCGCCCAAGTAAAGAAATTTGGTTTAAGAACCGGAGACACGGTAGAAGGAGAGATAAGAGCGCCGAAAGACAATGAGCGCTACTTTGCTCTGGTAAAAGTAAATAAGATTAATTTTGAAGACCCCGAAAAATCAAAATTGAGAGTAAATTTCGATAACTTAACACCTTTGTACCCGACGGAAAAACTCAATTTTGACATTATATGCGGAGAGAAAGATTACACCACAAGAGTCATTGACTTGATTGCTCCGCAGGGAAAAGGACAGAGAGGCTTGATTGTGGCTCCTCCTCGCACAGGTAAAACTGTAATGTTGCAAAACATTGCGCATGCCATAGCCACCAATCATCCTGAATGCTATTTAATGGTGTTGCTGATAGATGAGCGACCGGAAGAGGTAACTGATATGACCCGCTCTGTTAAAGGAGAGGTTATATCATCGACATTTGATGAGCCGGCCAGCCGCCATGTTCAGGTTGCAGAAATGGTGATAGAAAAAGCCAAACGTCTGGTAGAAACCAAAAAAGACGTTGTTATTTTGCTGGATTCTATTACTCGTTTAGGCAGAGCCTATAATACCGTGATTCCTTCATCAGGAAAGGTTTTAACCGGCGGTGTAGATGCCAATGCTCTGCAAAGACCAAAACGCCTGCTTGGTGCTGCCAGAAATGTTGAAGAAGGCGGGTCCTTAACCATCATTGCCACGGCGTTGATAGATACCGGTTCTCGCATGGATGAGGTCATTTTTGAAGAATTTAAGGGAACGGGTAACTCAGAAATTATTCTTGATAGAAAACTAACAGATAAACGTTTATTCCCGACCATAGATATCACACGTTCCGGCACCAGAAAAGAAGAACTTTTGGTAGATAAAGAACGCTTAACCAAGATGTGGGTTTTGCGCCGTGTCTTGATGCAAATGGGCATGACGGACGGCATGGAGTTCTTGCTTGATAAATTAAGGGTGAGCAAGGACAATAATGACTTCTTTGCCAATATGAATTCCTAAAATAAAAACCCCTTTGAATAAAATCAAAGGGGTTTTTATTATAGTACGTAAGAAGCATCCCAAACTATAGAAATTAAGATCATCATTACTAGCAAAACAACAAAGAATGTTCCGGACCAGCCATTGCAAATTGAGTCCTTATCCATTCCTATAATTTCTCCTTCATCAGTGATTGTTCCGCTCCAATAAACAGCAACATCATATTCTTTAAACCCTAAGAAATAGCTGATGGGCGGAGCCAACTTTTGAATAAGTATCATCACACAGCCGGCCAACAAGAACCAATAGATACTCTTAAAAGCCGAAAGGATGAAAAGAGCAGCGGCAAACAAACCCCACATAGTTCTCAATAAGGCAGACTGAATAGGAACTCTTCCTCTTTTAAGATTAAAGAAGAAATAAACTCCCCAGAGCAAGCCGGTAATTTTGATAGCCAGATGTTTGGGAGACACAAGGCCGACAATGGTTGCAATTGCAAACAAGATAACAAAAGCAATCAACAAATAATAAGATTTTCTTTTCATAATGATAAGAATTATAGGGTTTTGATAGCTATATAGATACAACTAACCAACTAAATTTTCAATAAAATTTTTTATATCTGACATTTTATCAAAAATATTATTTATACGCATATTTTTAATGCGAGAGGTATAATCAGCTTTGTCATACAAGTCACTGCCGATAAAAGCAATGGGGATCATTTTGGCTTTTTGAGCCGCGGTGAGGCCGGCAATAGAATCTTCAACCACAATACAATTTTGCGGTTCAAACCCCATAGATTCGGCAGCTAGCAAAAACAAATCAGGTTCTGGTTTGCCGTAAGCAACCATATCAGCAGTAAACACCTTTTGTGGCGGAAAATAATTTTCGATTCCGACCATTTTAATTTTTTGCTCAGTTTTAGAAGCTATTCCGCCGGTAGCTATGCACTGCTCGATATAGGAAAGGTCAAAAATGTCTTTAATTCCTTCGGTCAAAGCAAAGCCTTTGAGCATTTTTTCCATATCAAGGCGCAAAGCTTCTTTCCAAAATTCTTCATCTGTTTTAATACCTAGTTTTAAGAGGACTTCTTGTTTGGTTTTATCGCTCATACCGCCCAAAAAATTGTTCACGGTATTCATATCCCAGTTAAGACCATAAACTTTGTTTAGGAGTTCCATTCTGGTTTGCAACCACAATTTTTCGGTATCGGCAATAACGCCGTCAAAATCCCAAATAATAAGGAAATTAGATTTTTTATTCATATATCAACTTTCGGTTTAAAAAAAAGTGAGTCCGTTAAAAGCCCGCAGAAAAGAATTTCAACCAGTTTATGATGAATTTATTAAGAAAGATTGAAAAACCTCTCCAGAGTCAAAAAAACGGCTTTTTGCTCTTGTCAGGGAGAAATAATGATTTTATAAACACAAAAGAGAGGTAAATTATGGATAATCAAACAATATATGCTTTATCGACGGTTTTTGGAAAATCCGGTGTAGCGGTGATACGTATATCCGGAGATAAGGCCTTAGAAGCCGTTAAGGCAATGACCAATTTGGATGTTGAAAATATAAAACCAAGATATGCTTATTTTGCATCTTTGCATCATGCAAAAGATAAGAGGGAGTTAGATAAAGCCCTTTTATTGTACTTTAAGGCACCAAATTCTTTTAGCGGTGAAGATATCGTCGAATTTCAAACTCACGGTTCCAGAGCCGTTATATCGTCAATCATGGATAGTTTATCTTGTATAGATGGTTTTAGATTAGCAGAGCCCGGAGAATTTTCCAAGAGAGCTTTCTATAACGGCAAAATGGATTTAACAGAGGCTGAAGGACTGGCAGATTTGATAGATGCCGAAACCTCCGAGCAGCAAAAATACGCCATAAGACAGATGGAAGGAGGTTTAAAGAATTTATATGAGGGATGGAGAGAAGGTTTATTAAAAATCCTTGCCCATTTAGAAGCTTATATAGATTTTCCTGAAGAAGAAATTCCTCAAAATATAATTTCTGATATGAAAAACACTGTATTTAAACTAAAACAAAACATCAAAGCACACTTGTCTGACAATTCAGCAGGGGAGAGGCTTAGAGAAGGCTTCAGGGTAGTTGTTATAGGTCCGCCAAACGCCGGAAAATCAAGCTTAATTAACACAATAGTCAAAAGAGAGGCTGTTATCGTGTCAGATATTGCCGGCACCACCAGAGATGCCATAGATATTTATCTGGATTTAGGTGGATATCCCGTTGTATTCACAGATACGGCTGGTTTGAGAGAAACAGAGGAAATAATAGAGAAAAAAGGCATAGAAATAGCCCAAAGCAAAATAGCAGAAGCAGATTTGGTAATATGTTTGTTTGATGGATGTAAAGACTCTGTTCAACTGTTTGATAATATTAAAAAATCATTTAAAGACAAAATGTTATTTGTAGCAAATAAAAGTGATAAATTAACATCTGAACAATGTTCAAAGATTAAAAAAGAAGGATGTTTGATTATCTCTGCCAAAGATTATGAAAGTGTCAAAACGCTTCTTAACGCCATAGAAGATCGTATAAAATCTGTTTTCAGCTCAAGTTCCGGAGCCCTGATAACGCGCCGACGTTATAGAGAGGCCTTGCAAAAAACAGTAGAAAATTTGGAGCAGTTTAGTTTTGACAAAGAAATAGAGCTAACAGCGGAAGATATTCGCTTAGCAGCCAGAGAGCTTGGCAAAATCACCGGCAGAATAGAAGTAGAAGAAATATTAGATAAGATATTCGGCTCGTTTTGTATCGGAAAATAATTTGACATTTAAGTGTTATATGGTTAGCTTTAGTCAAAACACTTAAATATTATGCCTATGAAAAACGAATTATTGGAACAATTTCTTGCTGGTCAACCACAATATAATGTGGCAGAGCTTCAGGAGCAATTAAGCCGCTTTTATGACAGTAAAAAGATAGATGTATCTGACCTAAAAGAGGTTCTTAATTTTTTGGCCTCAGACCATAACGACAAGAGTTATATCATGAAGATATATGACATAACCGGGAATTTTGAGCGCCAGGCTTATTTGTTAGATAAAGAGCGTCACGAAGGCAGATGGAGCTTTGAGCATATTGTTGTTTTTAACATTCTTGCCCATTGTGCACGCATAGAGCCGAGGCTGATTGTTGAAAAACTATCATATTTTCGTAAAATGCTCGAATATTTGATAGGTAAGAAATAGCAAAGAAAAATCCGTTTCTCAAAAAAGAGAGGCGGATTTTTTTTATTGCAAAAAAGGAAAGGCTGTATTATAGCTTAGGCAATTGAAAAGAGGCAAAATTCTATGACAAAAACAGAATATGATGTAATTGTTGTCGGTGGAGGCCATGCCGGATGTGAGGCCTGCGCAGCAGCAGCTCGTATGGGGGCTGATACCGCCTTGGTAACTCACAAGATTTCAACCATTGGCGAGATGTCCTGCAACCCGGCCATAGGTGGCCTCGGTAAAGGACATTTAGTAAGAGAGATTGATGCGCTAGATGGATTGATGGGGCGTGTTATAGATAAAGCCGGCATACAATTTAGAATGCTCAATGCCTCAAAAGGTCCGGCAGTAAGGGGTCCCAGAGCTCAAGCAGACAGAGAGCTTTATAAAAAATATATGCTAGAGGCCCTAAGGGAGCAAAAAAATTTAGAGTTAGTAGAAGCCTCAGCAGAAGGTTTTATTGTTGAGAAAGGAAAAGTTTGCGGTGTAAAACTTGCAGACGGAAGAGAGCTGAGGGCCAAAGCGGTAGTATTGACCTCAGGTACTTTTTTGAACGGAATAATGTTTATTGGCCACCAAACATATGTTGGGGGCAGGGTAAATGACATCAGCTGTACCGGTATAACACCGTATTTAAAGGATATGGGGCTAAAAGTAGGGCGCCTGAAGACAGGCACCCCTGCGAGGTTGAATGGTAAAACAATTAACTGGGATATTTTGGAATCCCAAGAGGGAGATAAAAATCCGCAAGCATTTTCTTTTTTGACTGAGAAGTTGAAAAACCCGCAGGTAAAATGCTACATCACGCACACAAATGAGAGAACGCACAAGATAATAAGAGATAATTTTTCGAAATGCGCACTGTTTTCTGGGCTTATAACCGGCATCGGGCCAAGATATTGTCCTAGCATAGAAGATAAGCTGGTTAAATTTGCAGACCGCACCAGCCACCAAATATTTTTGGAACCGGAGGGGTTAAATACGGATGTTGTTTACCCAAACGGAATATCAACATCACTGCCGGCGGATGTTCAAGATCAGTTTATTCATACTATGGAGGGATTGGAAAATGTAGAGATTTTGCGCCCGGCCTATGCCATAGAATATGACTATGTAGATCCGCAAGAATTAGATAGCAGATTGGCTGTAAAAAAGGTTCCGGGGCTATTTTTGGCTGGTCAGATTAATGGAACAACGGGCTATGAAGAGGCTGCCGCACAAGGTCTTTTGGCTGGAGTGAATGCCGCTTTATCTGCTTTGGAAAGAGATGATATTTTCACTGTAGACAGAGCCGAGGGCTATATGGGTGTGATGGTTGATGATTTAATCACCAAAGGGGTTGATGAGCCATACAGAATGTTTACATCTCGTTCTGAATATAGATTGTTTTTAAGAGCCGATAACGCAGATCAGCGTTTGACAGAGAAGGGCTACAAAATAGGCTGTGTCGGGGAATATAGATACAGTGTATTTAAAGCCAAAGAGAAGGCTATAAATGACTTTAGAAAAGCAGCAGAGGCTGAAAATATTCTTCCTATTGAATTAGAAAAAAGAGGAGTAAACATCAAACAAGACGGTGTCAGAAGAAGTACTTTTAATGTTATGTCTTATCACGATGTTTCACGTGAAACCATCAATAATATCTGGCCACAGTTCAAAAATGTTGCGGATGATATTTATGAGCAAGTGGAGATAGAGGCGCGTTATTCTGGCTATATCAAACGCCAAATGGCGGATATAGAAGTTTTCAAAAAAGATGAAAATTTGCGCTTAAAAGAAGACATAGATTATAGCAAAATAGGAGGTTTGTCGCGCGAGATGGTGGCAAAGCTTTCCAAAGTGCGCCCATCAACAATAGGAGAGGCCTCGAGAATTCCCGGTGTTACCCCTGCGGCAATCACAGCCATTTTGGGATATGTAAAAAAATGATACCTTCTTTGCAAAAAGCCAAACAGCTATGGCAAGAGGGAATAGATTTTAGATTAAAACAACCCCACGATTGGCCCATTTATAAAGAATATGTTTTTCATACCACCAGCGTGGCAGAGTCAGCTCAAAAAATAGCAGAAAAAACACCGTATTTAAACCCTGAAAAGGCGTATATTGTTGGCTTGTTGCATGATTATGGCAAAAAATACGATGAAAATTTGATTAGCAGATTTCATGCTCAAACAGGCTATGAAGAATTACTAAAATTAGGTTATAATGAATGTGCGCGTATTTGCTTGACTCATAGTTTTCCAAATAAAAATTTTAACAACAAGTATTATGCCTCATATCGGCCGGAATGGTTGAACTGGGCTCATCAAAAGTTGGATGAAATAGAAGAATATGATGATTATGACCGCTTAATACAGCTATGCGATATGTTTTTTGAGGGAATGTCCAAAGTCGGTTTTGAAGAACGCTTTGCCGGCATAAGAAAACGCTATGGTTTGAGTGAAGAACAAACGGTAGAACAAGAAAAATATACCAAGATGAACAAAGATTATTTTGATGAACTTTGCAAAAAAGATGTTTACAAGATATTAAATATATAGCTGTTAGAATAGCTCCCCTAAACAAGGGAGTCACAGATGTTGCCGGATGAAGAAATAGTCAAAAAGCTTTTCGATTCTATTTGCGAAAAGACGAGAGAACCAAATATTGTAAGAGGGTGTGCGGCAGATGAATCTGTTCACCACTACATAGATGTTTCTCAGTGTGCAGAAAAGATAGCTATGCATTGTGGTTTAGATAGCCACAAGGCCAAAATTTTGGGGCTTTTTCATGACTATGGTGAATATATAGAAAGAACCGTTCCCGGCACTTTTCACGGCACAGCCGGTTATGATGAGATGATGATGCTTGGTTATGATGAAATCGCCAGAGTGTGCCTAACTCACAGTTTTTGGGAAGGAGTGTACGACCCAGAGCATTTTTCTTATGATAAAAAAGAAGTTGCGCGAGCAGGGATGCTAATATCAAAAATGGAGTTGGATGACTATGACTATTTAATCCAACTAAGTGACATGCTTTGTTGCCACAGAACGTTTGTGAAACTGGAAGAAAGAATTGCTTACATTGTCAACAAATATAAAAGAAGCTCCAAAGAGGCAGAGAACATGAAAAAAGCGGCAGAAAAGTTAAAAGAACGATTTGATAAGCTTTGCAAGCAAGATATTTATGAGCTGTTGGAGATAAAATAATGCAAGACTTTACCTATCACTCACATAATTCCAGCCAAGGAATAGCAGATGGGCACAATACCTGTGATGAGATGTTGTCAAGGGCTGAGGAAATAGGTTTTTCAGAGATTGGTGTTAGTAACCATTTTGTTTATCATCCCAATATTTCTGAAGAACATTCTATGTTTTTTAGTAATCTCACAAAGGCTCTGGACTACGCCAAAAAGGATATTGAGCAGACAAAGGAAGCAGCCAGTCGCCACAAGATAAAAGTTTATGCAGGGTTTGAGGTTGACTTTTTCCCATCAAAAATGTGGCGAAATGCATTTGAGAAGATGTTAAAAGAGGTAAAGCCGGATTATGTTATTGGTTCTAATCACAACGCCTTTAGCAAAGATGAGCAAAATATTTACAATATTTGGCGGCTAGGCGGAAAGCCGATAAAAGATGAAAGTATGAAAGAATATCTTAGAAATCATTGGCAAAACATCATAGATTGCATAAATAGCGGCTATTTTGCTTTTATAGCTCATTTTGACTTAGCATCAAATTTAGGTCTCTGCACAGAATCGGAGTGGGATGATTGGAAGTGGAAAGTGATAGAGGCTTTTAAGCAAACAAAAACCCCATTTGAAATAAACACCAACGGCATCAGACGCTGTGGAATTCCAAGCCCAGATTGGTGGATTGTAAAGGAGCTGGTGAGGGCGGGGGTTCCGACTCTCATCAGTGATGATGCACACAATACTGATTGTTTAGGACAATACTTCGCCGAGGCAGAATCCACACTTGCAGAACTTGGCTGTAAAAAGAGATTTAAGTTTTGATAATTTGATTCAAAGAACAGTGTCTAACTAATTGAAATAAGAGTCTATTTTATAAGTGTCAGAATAAGGTGTTTATAACTCAATTTTTTATGTTTTAAATTTTTCATAAAAATTATAAAAATATCTTATGAAAAATTTCTGCGAAAAATACAATGTTTCACGTGAAACATTTGACAAGTTAAAAACCTACCAAGAGCTTCTTTTGTCTTGGCAGCAAAAATTTAATTTGGTCGGTTCAGCCACACTGGAAGATGCCTGGAACCGTCATTTTTTAGACTCTGTTCAGCTATTTTCTTTGATACCTGAAAGTGCCAAAGTTTTGTATGATTTTGGCTCTGGAGCTGGGTTTCCGGGAATGGTGCTGGCAATTATGGCCAATGAAAAATTGCCGGATTTAGAAGTTAGTTTAGTTGAGAGCACAGGAAAGAAAACACTGTATTTAAACGAGGTTAAGGCGCAGACCAACACAAAAGTAAATATCATAAGTGATAGAATCGAAAAAATTCCCACCCAAAAGGCTGATGTCATTACCTCAAGAGCCATGGCCTCATTAAATGAGTTGTTGGGTTATGCTCTTCGCTTTTGTAAGGAAGAAACAATTTGTATTTTTCCCAAAGGTAAAAAATATGCCGAGGAATTGGCAGAAGCTCACCGCCACTGGAAATTTAAGTGCCAAATTTTACCCAGTGAGCAAAGCCAAGAGGGAAGAATTTTAGTTATAACCAAGTTAAGCAAACTTAAAGGAGAAAAGTAGATGCCGAGAATTTTAGCTGTTGCCAACCGCAAGGGAGGAGTCGGAAAAACCACGACAACGGTCAATGTTGCCACAGCCATGGCCGCTGCCGGTAAAAAAGTTTTGGTGGTAGATTTGGATCCTCAAGGCAACGCTTCAACTTCAATGGGAATAAATAAAAAAGGGCGCATGGCTTCAAGTTATGAAGTCTTGTTGGGCGAAAAAAGATTAACGGATGCTGTTGTTTGGACAGAGATTCCCAATTTTTCGCTGGTTCCTTCTTCTCCTGACTTGGCCGGCGCGGAGGTTGAGCTGGTTGATATGAAAAACAGAGAGTTTGCTCTCAAAAAAGCTTTGAAAAGAGACGCGGTTAACTACGACTATATTTTGATAGATTGTCCCCCTTCATTGAGCTTGGTGACAATTAATGCGCTCGTTGCCGCAGATGCTGTTATTGTGCCGCTGCAATGTGAATTTTTGGCTCTAGAGGGCGTTACTGATCTAATTCGTAACATTAATCAAATAAAGAAGAAGTTTAATCCATCTTTGGCTTTGCATGGCGTTGTGCTGACAATGTATGACAAGCGCAACAATCTAAGCCAGATGGTAGAAGATGATGTCCGTCATTTCTTTGGCAAAAAGGTTTATAATACGGTTATTCCGCGGAATGTCAGAATTTCTGAAGCCCCCTCACACGGCAAGCCGGTATTGTTGTATGATTTCAAATGTCCGGGTTCTCAGGCCTATATCAGCCTCACCGGAGAAGTATTGAAGAGAGAAAAGGAATTAATTGCATGTTAGATAATGATTTAGATGAGCTGTTGAACGATGATTCTGTTCACACCAACCAGGCCTCTCACAAAAGAAAAAGTTTGGGAAGAGGGCTGGGCGCTCTACTGGGCGATGATTTGGAAACCGAAATCAACACAGAAATAAAACCAACTGACAGCATAAGTGTTGATGATATTATTCCAGGAAAATATCAGCCGCGCACGGAGTTTGATAAGGAAGCTCTGCAATCCTTGGCAGATTCAATCAAAGAAAAGGGCGTCTTACAACCTCTTTTGGTACGCCACCAAGGAGATAAATATGAACTGATAGCCGGAGAACGCCGTTGGCGGGCGGCAAAAATAGCCGGATTACAAGAGGTTCCGGTTGTTATCAAAGATTTGAATGATCAAGAGGTTTTAGAGGCTGCTCTGGTTGAAAACATCTTGCGTGAGAATTTATCAGCCATAGAAGAGGCAGAAGGTTACCAGCGGCTTATAAATGAGTTTGCCCATACCCAAGAGGCGTTGTCTCAGATTGTGGGTAAATCTCGCAGCCATATAGCTAATACTTTGCGCCTGTTGTCTTTACCGGCAGATGTTCAGGAGTTTGTAAAAGAAGGCAAACTCTCCGCCGGCCATGCCAGAGCTCTGGTTGGGCTGGAAAACGCGAGTTCTTTAGCCAAACAGATAATAGCCAAAGATCTTAATGTTCGCCAGGTAGAAGATTTGGTTTCGCGCCAAAAAGCTCCCAAACCGGCTAAGGAAAAAACAGAAAGAAATTCTGATATTGCCGACATAGAAAGACAACTCGTAAAAAGCTTGGGCCTAAGAATTAAGATTAGCCCCAACAAACAAGGAGGCGGCAAAGTGGTTCTGCAGTATTCATCGGTAGCAGAGTTAGATATGATTATAGAGACATTGGAGCAAAAACGCCGCGGGGAAACTTCTCAGAACACTGTATTTAAAGCTGAGGAGCCTGTAGCATCAAACGATAAATTTTCAATAAAAATTGTAGACTAAGGACAAACTAAAATGACTATACTAGATAAGATGTTGGAAAACTGTGAAAAAGCAGGCTACGCCACAACCAAGAACGTAAAAAAAATAGCTAATGCTAAACAAGTTATGTTTGGCGAGGCCGAGTGGCAGCGCTGTCCATGTGACGGCAACAATCCGGCGCGTTACTGCATATCAGAGACCTGCCGACAGGATATAGAAAGAGACGGTGAGTGCCATTGCCACTGTTATTGCAAAAAAGACATTGCTTGAGAAAAAGAAAGCCCCGTTTCCTGCGGGGTTTCTTTTTAAGGGAATATTTACCAAAAAAGGTTATTGTAACAAAAAAAGATTTGATTAAATAAGCACATATATGCTTTAATTGTAACAGCTAAAACAAACCGATAGGGGCTTACCATGGTTTTCTTAAAAAGAGTATTGTTGGGATTAGGTGCTTTATTTTTGATTTTTCTGGGCGGAGCAGGAACTAGGAGCAACAGTGTATTTGTCCAAGGCGGCGGTTTTTTGGGGCTTATCATTGGGCTGGTTGTTTTATACATTTTTGCCAAGATGGCTTGGCGGGCCATGGGGTGTCTGCCTTCATTATTTTTAATTGCCGCAATAATTGTCTTTATTCTTTACGCCATAGGAGCCTTTAGTGACGGTTTGGGCGGTGTCGGCAAGAATGTAAAAAGCTTTTTAGGGCAGGGTATGGCATCATCTCAAAGCAGCATGGCTTCTGCAAAGATCAACCTGCTGGATGAAGAGGAGTTTGATGTGCCGATTTCAGAAAGTTTCTCTCCGGCAGCTGAAGAAGAAATAGTGATTGAAGAACAGGTAGCACAGCCGCAACAACCGCAACAGGTTCAAGAGGAAAGCTTTTTTGATAAATTGTTTGGAGGCTCTTCATCAAACAATCAGGCAGCAACATTCAACCCAAAAAATTATCCGGCCATTTACTCAACCGCTAAAGTTATAAGCGGTGATACCCTAGTTATAAGCGGTCATTACTTTCGGCTTTTCGGTATAGATGCGCCTGAAAACAACCAAACCTGCGCGGATGGAAATGGTCGTCCATACCATTGTGGACAGCAGGCAGCGGCATGGTTGAAGAGTTGGTTGCAAGATAATGAGTTAGAGTGCCGGGTTATTCAAAGAGATACAAGTGGCAACATGGTAGGCGTTTGCTCACTGGGAGCCTATGATATTGGTGCGGCTTTGGTAAATGCCGGATGGGCTGTTGTTTACAGCAAACATACAGATATCTATACACCCTACCAGACACAAGCCCAAAATAATGGTAGAGGTTTGTGGCAGGGAGAGTTTTACATGCCCTGGGATTGGCGCAAAATTCAGGCTCGCAAACCCAAAATCAAGGTGATAAACCAAAAACCCAAACGCAAAAGAACATTAATAAATCCGCTAGGCTAATATGGACCATAAAATAGAAATAAATTTGCCAACACAAGAAGATACCAAAAGAATAGGAAGAAAACTTGCTCATATTGCTCGCAAAGGAGATGTTTTTGCGCTATATGGAACACTTGGCATGGGCAAAAGTGTGCTGGCCAGAGCTTTTGTACAGGAGTTGTGCGGACAAGGAGAAGTTCCGAGCCCGACATTTACTCTGCTGCAAACCTATGACGCTCCGGAATTTGAAATTTATCATTTTGATTTATACCGCCTAAAATCGGCAGAAGAGATTTTTGAAATTGGGGTTGAGGAGGCTTTGTATTCAGGTGTGAGCCTGATAGAATGGCCCGAAAGAATGACTGCTTACCTGCCGCGAGATATCTTCAGGCTGGAAATCACTCCGTTAGGGGAGGGGCGGAAGTTAACCATAGAAACACGTTCAGATGAAAAACATTCGCGCTTATCCGCATTGGAGATAAAAAATGAGAGCTAACGTGCACGCTTCTTGTGTGGAGTGTAACAAAAAAGGTGTTTTAATCTACGGCCCCTCAGGGAGCGGCAAATCAGATCTTGCTTTGCGGTTAATTATGGAAAATGGCGCCAAGCTTGTAGCAGATGATAGAGTGAATTTACAAGTGTTAAAAGGCAAGATAAAGGCAACAGCACCGACAATTCTAAAAGGGCTTTTGGAGGTAAGAGGGGTCGGTATAGTGAAATTTTCCTCCGTTAATGCAGATTTGTTCTTAGCAATCAGGCTGGTTGAAAAAAGAGAGTTGGTTGAGCGTTTTCCGGAAAGCGATACCTATGAATTTAGCGGGGTGAGAATTCCGCAAATCAGCCTTTATGCTTTTGACGCCTCAACCCCGGCAAAAATTTTGGCGGCCTTGACAATGCTGTGAGGAACAAACTCTTAGCGGTTGATTCTTTGTAATCTTGGTTCTAAAATAAGGCAAATTTAATTCTGTTTAGAGAGAAACAATATGTGTCTGAAATCAATTGAGAATTTTTTGCGGCGGCAGGGCCAGCCGCTGGTTAAGTTTTTCTCCAGCTTGGGAGAATTTTCACTTTTTGTTGCTCAGGCAGTTTATAACTGCTTCACGCCGCCGGTATATTGGCGTAATTTGTGGCGCCAGATTGTGGATATGGGCTTTTATTCGCTGCCGGTTGTGGGTTTGACCACAATCTTTGCCGGAATGGTCATTGCTCTGCAGAGCTATTCAGGTTTTATGCGTTTTGGCGCTGAGGGTGCGGTTGCTTCTGTTGTGCTGATTTCCGTAACCAGAGAGTTGGCGCCGGTTTTGTCAGCCTTAATGGTTGCCGGTCGTATAGGCGCGGCCATGGCGGCAGAAATTGGCACCATGCGTGTGACCGAACAAATAGATGCTCTAGTCACCTTGTCAACCAATCCTTTTAAGTATTTGGTTACACCAAGAATTTGGGCGGGGCTGATTGTTATGCCTCTGTTGGTGCTGTTGGGCGATGTAATCGGTATTTTTGGCGGCTACGTTGTTGGTGTTTACAAGCTTGGTTTCAACCCTGCCAACTACGTCAACTCAACTTTGCAGAATTTGCAGGCCATAGATATCACCACCGGTTTGGTAAAAGCGGCGGTGTTTGGATTTATCATTTCCATCATGGGCTGCTACAACGGCTATAAATCAAAAGGCGGTGCCCAAGGTGTAGGTACGGCCACCACCAATGCGGTTGTTTCCGCTTCTATTTTGATTTTGATTTTCAACTATGTCATTACCGAGCTGTTTTTCTCAAAATAGTTTTATGGAGAATAAGAGATGAGTGAAACCAAAATAAAAATAACCAATCTTCATAAAGCTTTCGGAAAAAAAGTTGTTCTTTCCGGGGTAGACCTAGAGATAGCCAAGGGAGAATCTTTGGTTGTAATCGGCGGTTCAGGTACCGGAAAATCGGTTTTGATTAAGTGTATACAAGGACTTTTGGTGCCAGATGAAGGGTCAATCTTGGTAGATGACCAAGAGGTTGTCGGGATAGACGAGGAAGAAAAAGAGGCTCTGCACTCCAAAATGGGCATGCTTTTTCAGGGCGGCGCATTATTTGACAGCTTGAGCGTGTGGGAAAACGTAGCGTTTGACTTGCTTGAAAATCGGGGCATGAACAAAAAAGATGCCAAGAACGAAGCTATAAGAGTTTTGCGCTCGGTCGGTTTGGCACCGGATGTCGCAGACCTGTCGCCATCGGAATTATCCGGCGGTATGCAAAAACGCGTAGGCCTGGCCAGAGCCATAGCCTCTAAGCCGGAGATAATCTTTTTTGATGAACCCACCACGGGGCTGGACCCGATAATGTCAGACGTTATTAATGACCTGATTATTGAGTCGGTAAAAGGCTTGGGAGCAACAGCCTTGACGATTACGCACGATATGACCTCGGCTCGTAAAATTGCTGACAGAATAGCCATGCTGTACCAGGGCAAGATAGTATGGCAAGGCACGGTCAAAGAGATGGATAAGACTGATAATCCATATGTGCGCCAGTTTATCAACGGCAGTTCGCAAGGCCCGATAAAAGTGGAGGTTTAGGCTTTGGCAAAAAAAGACAATAAGCAATATGTTTGCCAGAACTGCGGTGCGGTTTATCCGAAATGGCAGGGCAAATGCGATGCGTGTGGGGAGTGGAACTGTATAGAAGAGGAGATGCTTGGCGGAGAAGGTTTTTCAAACTTTAATCCGAAGAAATCAAAAGGGCATATGATAGAATTTGTGCCCCTAAGCGGTGCGCAAGAGCATTTGAGCCGACTCAGCACCGGGATTAAGGAATTAGACCGTGTCTCCGGCGGTGGTTTGGTAGCAGGCTCGGTCATTTTGGTTGGCGGCGACCCCGGTATCGGCAAATCCACGCTCTTGTTGCAGGCTTGTGCCAAGATAGCGGATTCCCCGAGCGGAAAAGAAGTTTATTACATATCCGGAGAAGAGGCGATAGACCAGGTTAGACTGAGAGCCAAAAGATTGGGCCTGGAACAATCGCCGGTTAAATTGGCCAGCTCCACCGAGATAAAAGACATAGTCACCACACTTGAGAAATCAAATGCCGCGGTAGTGGTAATAGATTCGATTCAGACCATGTATTTGGACGAGGTTGAATCAACCCCCGGCAGTGTTACCCAAGTCAGAGCCTGCAGCTATGAGCTGATAAAACTTGCAAAAAGAAAAGGCTTTACATTGTTTTTGGTGGGCCACGTTACTAAGCAGGGAGCCATAGCCGGCCCCAGGGTGCTTGAGCATATGGTTGATACGGTTTTGTATTTTGAAGGCGAGAGAGGGCACCATTTCAGAATTCTGCGGGCGGTAAAGAACCGCTACGGCGCCACAGATGAGATCGGCGTTTTTGAGATGCAGGATCAAGGCTTGGTAGAGGTTGAAAACCCCTCGGCTTTGTTTCTGGCAGAGCGCCAGGGGAACATATCGGGCTCCTGCGTTTTTGCCGGAGTAGAGGGCTCAAGACCGGTGTTGGTGGAGATTCAGGCGCTAGTCAGTCCCACCAGTTATGCCAGCCCCAAAAGAGCCGTTGTCGGTTGGGATTCCAACCGCTTATCCATGGTTTTAGCGGTATTAGAGGCTCGTTGTGGCATGAACTTAAGCTCGCAGGATATATATCTGAATATTGCGGGTGGCTTAAAGATATCGGAGCCAGCGGCAGATTTGGCGGTAGCGATGGCGGTGATATCATCACTCACCAACAAACCCCTGCCGGCAGATATGGTCGTCTTTGGCGAGATAGGGCTCTCCGGCGAGATAAGGGCTGTTTCGCAACCGTCGTTGAGGCTGAAAGAAGCCAATAAGTTGGGTTTTGCCAGCGCCATTACCCCTCCGACCCACGCCAAAGAAAAGAAATCAAGAGTGGATATTAACATTTATGAGATCGGCAACGTTCAGCGACTGATAAACTGGTTTAATTAGAAGGGAAAAAAGAATGTCTTCATTAAATAATCTGGACATTATCATATTGATTGTGGTTGCCATTTCGGCGCTGATAGCCTTATCCAGAGGATTGGTAAAAGAGGTCTTATCCATCATCGGATGGGTTTTGGCCACTTTTGCCATCATATATGTTTTGCCAATGGTAATGCCCTTTGCCAAAAGCTACATTTCCAATGGTTATATTGCCGGAGCGGTATCGGCTTTATGCATATTGATATTGTTTTTCATTATTTGGATATATGCAACAGCCGGGGTTGTTGGCAAGATTCGTTCAAGCAAGTTAAACGGCATGGACAGAATGTTGGGCCTGTTTTTTGGCATTGCCAGAGCGTGCTTGTTGGTAATATTGTTTTATATTTTGGTAAGTTGGATGATTCCGCCCGAGAAACAATCAGAAACCCTAACGGAATCAAGATATTTTCAACTAGCCGGTAAATTTGCGGCACCTTTGGAGGAGATGATCCCAGAAGAAACCTTAAAGCTGATAAAAGAGAAGACTCAAGGTATGAGTGATGAAGAAACGGTTGAAGAAGAACCGGAAACTGTTGAGGAAGAAGCAAGCGATTCAGATACCGAAGAGTTGTTTGAAAAATTAGCGCAACCGCAAATCAAAAAAGCCATAAAGAAGAAAAAGAATTTGGTAGGCATAAAAGAAGGGTTTGAGGGCTACAAAGAGTCAGAAAGAGACAATTTGGATAGGCTGATTGAGAATGTGGAATAAGCCAAGCGCCGAATAATTTTAATTGTAATTTAAGCAAAATGTTTTAATATTGGCTCTGCAGGTGCGAGTTGCGCCTGCGGAGTGTCACAGCTCCTCTCAAGAAAAAGAACAACTCCTTTTATGGGGAGCCGGGGGTATAAGCATACTTGTATGTCGAAGAACCCGGACTGTTCTTGAGCAGTTGTGAACTCCCCGCCTTTTTTTTGCTAAAAAGGCGGTTTTGTTTTAAGTAGCAAAATAAAGGAGTTTCAAAATGAGAAATAAGGAAATAAAAGAGTTAATACGCCTGCAGGGCAGCCTAGCCCAACAGCTTCACCAAATCCGCAGCTCCAAGCAGCTGAGCATGGAAAGAGTCTGTGCCGAAACCGGTGTCCCAATGTATATTTTAGATAATTTGGAGCTAGGCCGCGGCGGCATAAATATGGGCGCAGTCTATGCCCTGGCCAAATACTATGGCAAAAAAGTCCGGATTTTGTTGCAGGATTAAAAAGAATTTCCGAACCCTGAGAAATTTATCAGGGTTCGGAATTACAAAGCTTTTCTAGAGTTAAGAGCCAGTTGTAAGGTGCCTTCATCCATGTAATCAAGCTCGGCTCCCATGGGAATTCCTTGCGCAAGGGTTGTTATCTTAACATTAAAGTCCTTAAGGCGGGAAGAAAGGTAGTGAGCGGTGATTTGCCCATCCACAGTTGCTGGCAGAGCCAAAACAACCTCCTGCACGCCCTCAGAAGCGATTCTTTTAAGAAGAGGTTCAATATTCAAGTCTTCAGGCACAACCCCCTCCAGAGCCGATAAAACGCCTCCCAGCACGTGATATTTTCCCTTAAATTGGGATACACGCTCCATTGCCCACAAATCAGCCACATCTTGCACCACGCAAAGAATTTTAGAATCTCTGGTTGTTGATGAACAAACCGAGCAGGGTGAAACCGTATCAAAATTACCGCAAATTTCACAAGTTTGAATATTTGTTGCCACCTCGTTTAAGGCCTCAATCAACGGCAAAAGAGATGTTTCTTTTTTCTTAAGCAGATGTAGGACGATTCTTCTGGCCGAGCGTGTACCCAAAGAGGGCAGTTTGGCAATTTGCTTAACCAGTTTTTCAATTTCGTTTCCGGCCATTATCTTTCTCTTTTTTACCAGAAATAAAACGCTAGAACGGAAGTTTCAAACCGCCGAGGTTAAGCCCGCCGCTCAAGGCATTCATGCTGTCTTGCATTTTGGCATCAACCTTGTTTTTGGCATCGTTATAGGCCGCCACAATCAAATCTTCCAAAACTTCCACATCCTGAGGATCAACAAGGCTGTTGTCAAGAGAGAGCTTTTTCATCTCAAATTTGCCGTTTAAGGTAACCTTAACCATTCCGCCGCCGGAAGACCCTTCAACTTCTTCCTGCGCGAGTTTGGCTTGCTCTTCTTCCATTTTCTTTTGCATCATTTGTGCTTGTTTCATAATGCCTTGAATATTCATCATTTTTACAAATCCTCATCAAAATAGTTATCATTGTCTTCATAGCTGTTAAACGAGCTTGCCGCTTCTTCAGGCTCCTCCTCTTCGGTTGAGCTGATTTTGCGTGTCAGGGTTTCAATTTTAGAACCCTTAAATTCAGCCAAAATAGCCTTAACCAGCGGCAGGTCGGAAACACTTTTTTTGTTGGCGTTGTCGGCGGCTTCTTCTTTGTCAGCAATCGTTTCGCCCAAATACCCTCGCAAAACCTCAATATCCCACTTGCTTCCGGTTGCTTCAATCAAGACATGTTGCAAATTGAGTAAAAAATCGTTGTTGATTTTATCAGAAATGGTAATTTTCATCTTGCTCGGAGCAAATTCGCTAAAAGAGATATCGTGCTTAAAGGTATAAGCCAGCAAAACTTTTTTAGAGCTTTCAAGATAAGCGGCCAATTCCTCCGGGGTGTTAAAAACCAAGCCCTTTCCTTCAGAAGAAACCTCTGTTGGCACGACAGAAGGAGCTGCAACAACAGACTGAGCCTGTTCCGACTTAGGTGTAACAGTGATAGCGGGAGCTAATTCAGATTTTTTTTTTACGTCGTTGAGAATTTCAAGCGGCGTTGGCAAGCTGGCAGAATATGCAATCCGGATGAGTATCATCTCAAGCGCGTCTATCTGGACCGGCGCCAAAGAAAGTTCAGATAGGCCTTTAATCATCATTTGCCAGATTTTAGAAAGAATGGCAATCGGAGCATTTGGCGCCACTCTGGCACAAAACTCCTTTTCGCTTTCAGAAAGGCTATCATCATTGGCAAAGGCCGGAATAATCTTAACCTTGGCCAGCAAATGGGTGATATTAATCAAATCTTGCAAAACAGTTAAGGGAGTGGCACCGTTTTTATACATTTCTGCCAAATTCTGCACTGCCAAATTCTGCACTACGGCGTCAACCTTGCCGGCCAAAAGCTTTTCAAACAAATCAAAAGTTTGGGAGCGGTCTGCAAGACCGATCATGTTTTTGACAACATCGGTTTTAACTGCGCCGCCGCCTAAAGATATTGCCTGATCCAAAAGGGACAAGCCATCACGGCAAGAGCCGTCGGCGGCTTTGGCTATAAGGTGCAAAGCCTCGTCTTCGGCGCTCAAGCCTTCTTTGGCAATAATATTTTTAAAGTGAGTAACTAGGGTATCAATAGTCAACCGCTGCAAGTCAAATCTTTGGCAGCGAGATAAAACGGTGATGGGCACTTTGCGAATTTCGGTTGTGGCAAAGATAAATATAACATGAGAAGGCGGCTCTTCCAAAGTCTTAAGCAAGGCGTTAAACGCACTTTTTGAAAGCATATGCACTTCGTCGATGATGTATATTTTGTAGCGGGCATTAGTTGGTTTGTAGCGCACACCGTCTAAGATTTCGCGCACATCGTCAACACCGGTTCTGGATGCGGCATCGAGCTCCAAAACATCAATATGTCTGGACTCAGAGATTGCACGGCAGTTTTCGCAAATACCGCAAGGGTTGATTGTCGGTCCGCCATGGCCGTCTTTACCTGTGCAGTTAAGCGCTTTGGCAATAATTCTGGCGGTGGTGGTTTTCCCCACACCGCGGATTCCGGTTAGGATATATGCATGGTGAAGTCGATTGTTTTTTATGGCGTTGGTAAGGGTTTGCACCAAAGCATCTTGCCCCAAAAGCTCATTAAAATTCTGGGGGCGATATTTGCGGGCTAAAACCACATAGTTTTCTTTATTTTGAGTATCTTCAGCCATAAAAACTTCAATCAAGAAAGAGTTCAAAAAGTGGAGAGCAAGCGACCTCAACCGGATTCGTTACGGCTGCTTCCTTCCGGACCTGACCGGGTTGGCGAAAGGTCAACCCGCCGCTCTCCTTTGGTATAGTTAGCAGATTGACGTTAATTTTCAAGTAAAATTTAGCTTTATTCTCCGCTTAAAACACCATTTTCTTGCGGCAACAAAGAGCCATAGATGGCAATCTGGGCGGCCTGCGGATCTTTGCCGAAAATCTTGGGCGCGCTGAAGTTGTAAGAGACATCGACGGGGTCCAAATGCTGCGAAGATCCATCATCGTCAAAGCGTCTTGGTCCGGCATCAACCACCACATCGCCGTCAGAACGAATTTCCACAATATCAAGACTGTGCTGGTTGGTTCCATCCTCAAAAAATCTAAAAGCTCCGTTAATTCCGCTGTAGCCGTCAACACTGGTGATTACCTGGTTGATGTTTTCGGGGCCTTTACGAGAGATTTCATTAGCCAAAGCAACAGCATCATAAGCAAAGGAATAAAGACTGCTGGGGCGCTCGTTGAAGATTTGGTAATACTTGCCGGCAAAATAGTTTGAATGAGCTCTTGAAATAGCCGGATACCAACTTTTTTGCATTACGCTTTCTTTGTTAAAGCGTCCGTTTTCCCAAACAGAAGTACCAAGGAATTGGACATCCGGATAAGCTGCATCATAGTAAGCAAACATAGAGATGGCAGAAGTTAGCTTAGCTCCGCTTTCAGGAATCAAGAGCGTGTCAAACCCAAGATCTCCGATACCTTCTTTGGTTTTTAGGGTTGCAAGCTCGCGGGCTGCTTGAGCATCACCGGCATCAGCTCTCGCCTTTAAGCTTGCCTTAAGGCGCACTACCTGAGCATGTCTTTCGCCATAGTTGGTCATGTCTTTGGCAATGGCAGAAAAATCGGAATTTTGTGGTTGATAATACCCGATAACAGTAACAACCATGCCGTTTTTCTGGGCGGATTTAACCGCGGCTTTTGCCACCGCATTTCCGGTTGAGTTGTCTGGGATAAGCAGTGCAAGGCGTTTGCGCCCCTGAGCGGCGGCATAAGAAACCACGCGGTTAACTTGTTCTTCAATCAACAAGCCCATGGTATAAACGGTTGGCTGCAAAACCTCCTGAGCGGTAGAAAAAGCAATAACAGGGATTCCCTGGTAAATTGTCTCACCGGCAATAGCTTGTACCTCAGAGCTCATCAAGGGGCCGATAATCAAATTTGAGCGTTGACGGATGGCGTTTTCGGCAGCAATTCTGGCACCGCTCGGTGTGCTTTGGGTATCATAATATTGCAAGATAAGGTTGGGGTTATTGATATCTTCCAAAGCAATCATGGAAGCATTTTTAAGCCCTTGCCCATGTGTGGCGGCTTTCCCGCTCAAAGGCAGCAACACACCGACCCTAAAACTTGCGGCGTCAGTGATGTTTATCTCAGAAATATCAGTATTAAAATCATCGATTCCGCCGCGCTCCAAGACCGGGGCTTTAGGAGAGGTAGAGCAGGCAACCAGACCTAAGCAGAGCAGAATTAAATTAAGTTTTTTTAGCACTTGCAATTTATCCCAAAATATAAAACAATCTTTCATAAGTTGTAACGGATATTTTACTTAATGTAAAGAGAGGTCTTTTGAAAAACGGCATATACATTGTTGCCACACCCATAGGCAATCTCAAAGATATTTCCGAGCGCGCCAAGGAGGTGTTGAGTGCGGCAGATATCATTGCCTGTGAAGATACAAGAGTGGCAAGAAAATTGTTTTCACTTTTAGGGTTACCGGCTCACAAAGAGTTTATCCGACTAGAGGATCACAATGAGGCCGAGCAAACAGAGATGTTGGTATCAGAGGCGCAAAAAGGCAAAATCATTGCTCAAATCAGCGATGCCGGCAGTCCGCTGATTTCAGATCCCGGCTACAAACTTATCCACCGTTGCCGAGAGGTGGGGGTAGATGTTTTCGCGATTCCCGGAGCTTGCGCGCTAATCTGTGCTTTGCAATTATCCGGACTGCCCACTAATAGTTTTATGTTTGCCGGTTTTATTCCCAACAAAGAAAAAGCCCGCAAAGATTTGTTTAATAAGCTGAACGACATAGACACCACGCTTATTTTTTACGAAACCGCCAACCGCATAGTCAAAACTTTGGAGGTGGCCGCAGAGGTTTTTGGTGACAGAGAATTAGCGGTGGCAAGAGAGATTACCAAGGTCTATGAGGAATGTGTTAACGGTACAGCTCGAGAGTTGCTTGCTCACTTTGCAGCCAAAGAGCCTAAAGGAGAAATGGTGCTGATGGTTTCTCCGCCGCCGGAAGATATAAAAACAGCAGGTTTGGATATTGAAGAGTTGCTGAAAGAACAAATGAAAAAAGAAACCCTGAAAACCGCGGTAAAGAACATTGTCGAGGCCTATGGGTTAAATAAGAATGAAGTTTACAACCTTGCGCTGAAATTAAAAAACAATGAATAACTACTATTTCGGACATTTTGCGGAAGACGTTGCTTTATGGTACTTGCGCCTAAAAGGTTATCGTAAGGTTGCCAAGAACTACGTTACCGGCCGCGGCACCGGCGCCGGAGAGGTGGATTTGATTGTAAAAAGGGGTAAAACCCTTGTCTTTGTAGAGGTCAAAAAAAGAACCTCAATAGAAAATGCCGCCTATGCTATTGAAGCGCGCCAACAAAAGCGGATTCGCCAGGCCGCAAAAGCTTTTTTGGCGGCTAATGAAAAATACAGAGGATATGATATCCGCTTTGATGCGGTTTTAGTCACATGGCCTTTTTCTGTTTGCCATCTTGAAAACGCGTTTTAGTTTTTAAGATTTTTTTGATTTAAGCTGTCCGCAGGCGGCCAAAATATCTTGCCCTCTGGCCACGCGGATAGGAGCTTCATAGCCGGCATCTTCAAGGATTTTAGAAAAAGCCTTAACCTTGTTTCCGGAGCTTGGTTGAAAGTCACAACCCGGCCATGGATTAAAGGGAATGAGATTAAATTTGGCGCCGAGCTTAAATTTTTTCATGAGCGCGATTAAGGCTCTGGCATCTTCAGGTGAGTCATTAAAATCTTTAAGCATCAGGTATTCAAACGTCACATAGCGCCCGGGGCTCATGAGGCGTTGATACTCGACACAGCCGGCCAAAACCTCTTCAATCGGGTAGCGGTCGTTAATCGGCATAATCTGTGAGCGTTTCTCGTTGTTTGGCGCATGGAGGCTGATAGCTAATTTGCAGCCAAGTTCGGTCGCCACCAACGGAATTTTGGGAGCAATTCCGGAGGTTGAAAGAGTAATTTTGCGCTTAGATATAGCGATTCCATCTCCGTCAGAAAGGATTTTTAAGGCCTTAAAAACATTTTCAGGATTGTGCAAAGGCTCACCCATTCCCATCACGACGATATTAGAAAGATAGCGAGTTTCATTAACCGGAGAAGGCCACTCACCGTAAGCATCACGGGCGACCATAAATTGGGAGACAATTTCCCCGGCGGTTAGGTTTCGGGTAATTTTTTGGCTCCCGGTATGGCAAAATTTGCACCCAACAGCGCAGCCAACTTGAGTGGATATACAAACGGCACCGCGGTCATCTTCGGGAATATAAACAGTCTCGATTCTCTGCCCGTCGGCAAATTCCAACAGCCATTTGTGGGTTTTATCTTTAGAAATTTGTTCGGTAACGATTTTAGGACGAGAAATGGAAAAGCAAGAGGCAAGCTTTTGGCGCAAATCCTTGGAAAGATTGGTCATCTTTTCAAAGTCGGTTTCGCCGCGAAAATAAATCCATTGCCAAAGTTGCTTAGCGCGGAAAGGTTTTTCTCCGATTTTGGCAATTTGCTCGGCCAATTCTTCTTTAGAGAGGCCGACAAGCTCAATTTTTTCCATGTCTACTTAACCTTGCACTTATTGGAGATTGCTCTGTAGGCGCTGGAGAAACCGGAAAGAGAGTATGTGTCTTTTGTTTTTGTCCCTCTGGAAGATGTTCCATGTACAACCATACGGCTGCCTCTCTTCATGGCGGCCACAATCTCTTTGTCTGTTTTTTCGCTGGTGGCCCAAGCTTTATCTCCGCTGGTGAAAAGGTTTTCAAATGTTTTTGCGCCGATTTTCACGGTAACTTTTGTGCCGCTTTTGTAGGTATATCCGGCATTAAAGTTAACCACGTCAAAGCTTTTCTCGTTGGGGCGGTGGGTAACCACGGCATAGATATCGCCGCGTTTGGTGTATTTACCCTCATCTTTTTTGGGTGTTGAGGCCATATAGCAAACGGGTCCGGCACTATCACGGTAGTAATAAGCGACCCAATCACCATACTCTCCCAAGACTTGCGGAGCTGCAGCCAGAGCAGAAGAAATATTAAAAACAAGAGCTAATGCAATAAAAAATAAAAACTTTTTCATCCTAAACTACCCACAATTTTCGTTAAAATTAACATAATAATAATTGAAAAATATATAAAAACTGTTAATTTCAAGAAAAATTTTAGGAAAGATGCATGATACGCGATAATTACCTTGATATAAATAAACTTGTAAAAAACAAAAAAATCTTCCGGTTGTTTAAGGTTGTTGAAAAACACGGAGGCGTTGTCCGCTTTGTTGGCGGCGCCGTGCGCGATGCCCTAAAGGGGATAGAAGGCTCAGACTTGGATTTTGCCACCAACCTTTCGCCTGATGAGTTGGTAGAGGCCTGCACAGAAGAAGGACTAAAGACCGTTGCCATCGGAATAAAATACGGAACCGTCGGAGTAATGATAGACGATTCTCTGGTAGAGGTGACCTCTCTGCGCAAGGATATAAAAACAGATGGTCGTCATGCAGAAGTTGAGTTTACGGATAATTGGGAGGAAGATGCCTCTCGCCGTGACTTGACCATAAACGCCGTTTACGCCGATGAGAAAGGTAATGTTTTTGACTACTACAACGGCATAGACGATTTGGAAAAAGGGGTGGTTCGTTTTATTGGCTCAGCCACTCAAAGAGTAAAAGAAGACTATTTACGTATTTTGCGTTTTTTCCGATTCTATTCAATGTTTGGTGTTGGTGAGCCCGACAGGAAGGCGGTTGAGGCCTGCGCGGAAAACGCCGAAAACTTAAAAAATCTGCCTATGGAGCGGATAAAAGATGAGATGTTGAAAATCTTGCTGACCAAGAATGCGGTAAAAACCATAGAGACAATGCAAGAAAACAACATCATGAGTTATATCATGCCGCAGGCCAAATACCTAGACAGTCTTGATTTTATAAAAAAACTGGTAAACGGAAGAGTGTTAGCCAACAAGGCTTTGCTTTACTTGTTCACGATGTATCAACCCGATGTTCCGTTTGCGGAGAATTTGGCACAGAGGCTGAAGTTTAGTAAGAAAGAACGCCAAAAATTTGTAAGCTGGGCACAAGAAGGTGTTACTCTAAATCAGCTTTTGGATGATAAAAGCAGACTGCATTTGGCCTATGAATATGGCAAAGAGTTTTGCTTGGAGAAACTGCTTTTAATCACGGCGCGCAACAAAGAACCTCTGCCCAATTTTTGGGGGCTGTATGACGCAATAGAGCATATGGAGGTTCCCACATTTCCTCTGCGAGGCCAAGATTTGGTGGATAGGGGCGTAGAAACAGCTCAAATCGGTAGAATTCTCAAAGAAAGAGAGCAAGCCTGGATAAACAGCGGCTTCAGATTAAGCAAAGAAGAGCTTCTGGAACCAAAATACAATAAGGTTTCTTAAAAAAGAAAAGCCGCTCATTAATGAGCGGCTTTTAATTGTGCAAAACAGACTAGAAAATGTACTTCTTGCAAATTTCATAGTCTTCCGGAGTATTAATATCAGCCGGAGCATTTTTGTTAAGACGGATGTCGCCAACCAATTTAGCTCTGATTTCCATACCATTTTCAAGGGCACGGAGTTGCTCCAAGGATTCGCGCTGTTCCAACACACTAGGCGGCAAAGCAACCATTTTATGCAAAGACGCGGCCTTAAAGACATAAATCCCGATATGGTGGTAAAGATCTTGGTTTTTGCATTTTTCCGGGTTGCGGGGTGAAGGGAGCCGTTGCTCTGGTAAAGTAAAGACAACGAGCCTCATCCTCACCGGGCTTTAGGCCCATGATGATTTTAACTACGGCAGGATTTGTTTTATCTTCTTCGCTTTTAATAACCATACCGCAGGTGGCAATATCACAGCCCGTGCGCTCAACCATTTCGATTAAGGGCAGGTTGACTTTAGGGTCGACATTGAGGTTGTCGCCCTGAAAATCGACCACAATATCATATTTGCTGCCATCGGGATCAAGAACTTTAAGTGCGGCGGCGATTCTGTCGGTGCCGGAAGGCAAGTTGGGGTCTGTCAAAACGGCTGTTACACCGATTTTTTGGCATTCATCAACAATAGCCTGGTCGCCGGCGGCAACAGCAATGTCTGTATCAATGGCAGCCTTAACGTTTTCACAAACGCGTTGAATAATAGATTTTCCGTTTACATCCAAGAGAGGTTTGTTAGGCAAACGAGTGGCAGCCATACGCACCGGCATCAAAGTAATTACTCTGCTCATGTTTTTCTGTCCTTTATTGGTTAAATTCAGGGTTAGTTTTGGTTTGTAAAAAAGCGTTTTTGATTTTTAAGATGATATCCTCTTTCAGCTGAGGAGAATAGGGTTTAGAGGCGTTGTTCCAAACAGTTCCTGGCCAGTCTGGGTCGCCTTTTTTGCGGCACAAAACATGAACATGGAGCTGCGGCGTCATATTGCCGATCATAGCCACATTGGTTTGATCAGGAGAAAAGAGATTATTCATAACTTTTTCCGCCAAAGCAATTTCTCTCATCAATTGCAAGCGCTCATCCATAGTAAGATTCAGCATGTTTTTAACATTTGCTTTGCGGGGAACAAGGAATATCCAAGGATAGTATTGATTATCTTCAAACAAGACCGAGCAAAGCTTGAGGTCAAGGATAAAATCCTTTTGCGCTAAGGCCGGAACCAATTTAAATTCTTCACTCATCAAATTATCCTTGTGTTGTATTTTCAAGCAGCCAATCTTTGACCTGCGGAACAGTTTTAACTTCCGGAATCCAAGAAAGTTCCGGCGGCAAATCAGTGGTAAAAGGGCAGCGCATCCGCAAAGGGTGAGCCCCGACATTGATAGCTGCATATTGGTTGTAAATACGGTCATCCACGAGCAGAGTTTCTTCTGCCGCAAGACCGTATTTTTCAAAACATTTTTTGAGCATGTCCTCTTTAGCGGTATCATGCATAAATTTTCCGTGCTGCACACATTCAATGGTCAGAAAATCGGTTACTTCGGCAAGCAGGGTGTTCAAGAGTTTCTTCTTTGTTTCCACATCAAAAGTGGCAGACATAGTAAACTGGCGATATCCAAGTTGGTTGAGTTCTTTTAAGGTGTCAACCACGCCATCATACAGCGGCCGATTGCTAAAAAAGCTAAAATCTGCACAAAAATCTTTATCCATCTGCACACCAAGAGCAGGATGCGTTTTGAGCTCTAAAGCTCCATATTTAGGGTCGATAGGCAAAACTTTAGGAAGGTCCTCCCATTTGAGGTCTTTGTAAGATTCCGCATATTTAGGGTGTTTGGTCAGAAAGTTAAAATAGGCAAAATTGAGATTAGCCAAAACGCCGTCCACATCCCAAAAAATATTTTTTATTATCAGTTTAGTCATCAAAATCTCCAAGTGCTCTCAGGGTGTCACAAAAACAAATTAATGTCAATCACGGAAGATGAGAGTAGAGCAATAAAAAATCCGCCTACAAGAGGCGGATTTTTTGAAAATAGGGTGACTATTTAAAGGTCCAACCAAGCTCGCAACCTTGTTCGGCACATTCTTGGCAGTTGCGTGCCCGCTTAAAGTTATAAACAATTTCAAGCAAATTGTTTCCCCAATCTTGTTCAGACAGAGTTTCACAAGCATCTTGTGGAACATCAGAATAAACGATAAGGAAGAACTTTCCTGCACCAAACAGAGAAATGTTTCCGCCAAATGGGTTAACCAAATATTCTTCACCAATCATATCATCAGGAATAAAGCCTGCTTCAACGGCAAGAGCTGGAGAAAGAGCATCATAAGAAGGTTGATTGGCAAAAAGAACGCGGATATTTGCCTGCAACATAGCAATTTGATCAATAGTTTGGTTAATTTTGTACTTTCCGGTAGCCTTTGAGTATCCGGCAATAATGGCAACACTCAGGATAAGGGCAAAAATAATACCAAAATAAGCAACAATAAACCATTTACTTTTCTTAACATAAACCTCTTCTTCATTCACAGGTTCTCCATATTTGGTGTTATCGGAGCTTTTTTTGCAAGTCAAATAAAGGAGATAAAGAGAGTACAAAAAGGTCGCCAAAGCCATAAGAACATACAAAACAGTAAAGGCAATGATCTCATCTCCAGCATAAGTGTTGATGGCACCGCAAACAGCAGTAAGAATGAAGAGGAGAATGGAGAGCCAAAACCACCAAAAGCTCTTGCCAACATCGTGCAGTCTACGGGAAGTGAAAGCCAGAGATGGAAAAAGGGTGGCCAAAGTATAAAGTCCGCTTAAAACCGAAGCAGGATTCCACAGTGCGGCAAAGATAGACAATACAGCAGCGATAGTAAAATCAATCAGTCTAAACCCCCAAAAATCATAACGGGTAGCGCGTCCAGAAAATTTGAAATAATTTGTAAAGGCGCTAACATAAGCGTCAAAAATATTTTTAGATTTTTCCATGAGATAATCCCTCGTAAAAGTTGATAAGATAGGGGTAAGATAGAATAAAAGATTACTAAAGTAAAGAGAATAAAATAAAAAACCGCGTCCAAAAATCAGACTGCGGTTTTTTGTTGGTGGAGGTAAGGAGGATCGAACTCCTGACCTAATGATTGCGAACCATTCGCTCTCCCAACTGAGCTATACCCCCGTTAGAAACAAAGCCCACTTTTTTAGTGGGCTTTTGGAATTGGTGGAGCTAAGGAGGATCGAACTCCTGACCTCTTGAATGCCATTCAAGCGCTCTCCCAGCTGAGCTATAACCCCATGTTGCAACAAAATAATAGGTCGAGCGCTCATTCAAGCGCCTTGGGTGCCTATCCTCGCTGCGGTTGCTGTCGCTTCCCTGGCTTGGCAAGGCAGCCAAGATGTTGCAGACGAAAAGCACCCGTTGGGGTTCTTTTCGCTTAGCCATCCCAGCTGAGCTATAACCCCAAGGTCAAGGCGACTATATGAAAACAAAAATAAAATGTCAATCTTTTTTTAGATTAAATATTGCGTGTTGTAAAAAAATGTGGTAACAAGCCAACATCTAGACCTATAAAAAATAAATTATTATGAAAAACATGAAAATTATCATCGCCATATGTGGCAAGCCCGGGAGCGGTAAAAGTGTTTTGTTGGAAGCTATTTTGTTGGAGCTGCTTAAATGGTTCGGCATTATGGAAAAAGACATTAATGTCGTCTTGGTTGGAGAGCTTCTTAAAAGAGAGGTTGAGAACCAAACCCCGCTCGGAGTAAAGATTAAGGAACAGTTTGAAAAAGATGAGTTGGTTCCTCAGGAATTGATAGACCCCTTCATTCATGACTACCTGAAAAGACACCCGGCAGAAATCACCATCATTGATGGCTATCCGCGGAGTGTCGGTAGCGTTCTCTATATGCAAGAGAAGATGTCTGAGGAATATTCTCTGGCCTTCATTAAGTCTTCGGTGCCCGATGATGTGGCCGCCGCCAGGCTGAAAGCCCGAAAAGAGAACAAAATCTACGAGAGGCTGCAGGAATATCACGAGGTTGTGTCTCCTGCATGGAATGAGATTGTTTCCATGGCGCCCAACAACAGCTATGTTGTCAATGGCCCGGATGACTTTGACCGCGTAATCCGCCGGATTTTGCGCCACATTCTGGTGAACGCAATGCAATAAACAAGAAGCCGCCCCACGGGGCGGTTTTTTGTTTTAAGAATCACCGTAATATCTCTTTCTGAAGCCGCTTTTGCAGCCCAAGCCCCAACTCATATGCAACTGCTGTTCTTTAGTTGAGGGGTCCGTTTGCTCGGCAATGATTTTAAAGTTGTTTTGCTGATAGAATGCGATAGCCGACGGATTTTTGGTAAACACATTAAGGCTCAAAAGCGGATATCTGCGCTGAGTAAAGCGCAGCAATTTTGAGCCGATTTTTTTATTTTGAAATTTAGGAGCAACAAACAAAGCGCCAATGTGTTTTTTATCCAAGATACTGATAAACCCTTTGATTTTATGCTTATCTTCAAACACAAATGTTTCGGCATAAGGCAAATAGTTGGCCTTGACGGAGGAAAGCATTTTTTGCCAGTAATCAGCCTCGACAAAACCATGAGAAATCAGAGATGCCTCAAGCCAAATATCCAAAACTTTGGTTATGTCAGTGTCTTTTATTTTTCGAATCATCAGATATCCAAATCATCGACAAATTTTGCACGTTCAATAATGAATTTGAAACGAGTTTCAGGATTTTTACCCATCAACCGCTCAACCAAGCGCCTGGTTTCAAAAGCTTCTTCCTTGCCTTCTTCTGTGTTGGTTGAAGGTATTCTAACCTGCAAAAGCAGACGATTTTTCTTATCCATGGTTGTCTCTTTGAGCTGCTGAGCACTCATTTCGCCAAGACCTTTAAAGCGGCTGATTTCGGGCTTTTGGTTGCCTTTAACAACCTTGGCAAGGATTTTATCTTTATCATCATCGTCCAAAGCATAGTAATTTTTGCCACCGACAGCAATCTTATACAAAGGTGGTGTGGCGATAAACAGATGCCCGTTTTCAATAAGCTTTGGCATTTGCTGATAGAAAAATGTCATCAGCAGTGAGGCAATGTGGGCGCCGTCCACATCAGCATCGGTCATGATGATGATTTTTTCATATCTTAAATTTTCTTCTTTGTAATTTTCCTTGACGCCGCAACCAAGAGCCTCACACATATCTTTGATTTCTTGGTTTTGCAAAATTTTATCCAAAGAGGCGCTGGCTACATTGAGGATTTTTCCGCGCAAGGGAAGAATGGCTTGAGTAAAGCGGTCGCGTCCCTGTTTGGCAGAACCACCGGCGGAATCTCCCTCAACGATAAATATCTCGGTTCCCTCTGCAGCTGCCTGCGAACAGTCAGCCAATTTTCCAGGTAAACGCAGGCGCTTGGTAGGGGTTTTTCTGGTCTGAGCTTTTTCTTCTTTTTTCTTTTTTCTGGCCTCAGCTCTGTCAATCACATATTCCAAAAGGGCAGTTGCGTTTTCGGGGTCAGAAGAAAGCCAATGGTCAAAAGTGTCCTTTACCGCCGATTCCACCAGGCGGATAGCTTTGGTAGAGGTCAATTTATCTTTAGTTTGGCCTTGAAATTGCGGGTCACGGATAAAGACCGAGAGCATAATGCAGGCATCGCTCAAGAAATCTTCTGCAGTGACAGAGGCGGCTTTTTTGATATTAGCCATTTCGGCATATTCTTTGAGGCCGCGGATAAGAGCGGTTTTAAAGCCGATTTCATGTGTACCGCCCTGGGGAGTAATAACGGTGTTGCAATAGGAGTTGCAAAAGCCATTTTCATCTTCCGGCCAGGTTATAGCCCATTCAACTTTTCCCTCATCATTTGCAAGCTCAGCCTCACCAAAGAAGGGCTTGCGGTTAATGGTTCCTTTTGAGCCGATTTGGTAATTTAAGAAATCGAGAACACCGTTAGGAAAACAAAGCTCTGCCTCAACAGGAGTAGCTTCTCCTTCACCCAAAACCTCAGACGCGCATTTCCAATTGATGTGAATTCCCTTAAACAAAAAAGCTTTGGAACGAGCCATTCGATAGATTCGATTCGGCGAAAGGTTAGAATTAACACCAAAAATTTCCGGATCTGGTTTGAAAGTGATGGACGTGCCTCTGCGGTTAGGTGCATTGCCGACCAACTCCAACGGTCCCATCGGATAGCCTCGGGAATATTCTTGCCGGTAAAGCTTTTTGTCTCTGGCGATTTCGACGGTGAGCTTTTCTGATAAGGCATTCACAACGGAAAGTCCCACACCATGCAAACCGCCAGATACCTTATATGCATTGCCGCCAAATTTTCCTCCCGAGTGTAGCACTGTCATGATAACTTCAAGAGCGGATTTTCCCGGGTATTTAGGGTGTGGATCAACAGGGATTCCTCGGCCGTTATCAATAATGGTAACGGAGTAATCGGCATTCATAGTCACATCAATTCTGTTGGCAAAACCGGCCACAGCCTCATCCATGGAGTTGTCTAAAATCTCAGCCACCAGGTGGTGGAGGGCGGTTTCATCGGTTCCGCCGATATACATACCAGGGCGGTGGCGTACCGGTTCCAGGCCTTCCAAGACCTCAATGCTGCTGGCGCTGTAATCACTGGCCACCGGGGCGGTTGCTTCAAACAAATCAGGCATTATCATCCTCAAAACAAAAAAAATCACAATTTATGCCAAAGTATACCAAATTTTGGCTCAAAACAAGCACAATTTCAAGGCTTTTCACAAAAAACAGCAGGTGTTGACAAATACAAAAAAGCAAGATAGTTTGCCACCATTAGAAACTATTACTTAAAACTTATTTTAACATGAAAAGGAAATCTCAAATTTCTCGCAACAATCTGTTGTGGATGCTCCTTAATGCTTTTGTAGCATTTTCTGTTTTGCTGGTTGTTTACTGGGATTGTGGATTCGCTAACCCGAATTATGGTGCGGCGGTTTTGACCGTGGTGCTTTATTTTGGTCTGTTAGGGTCACATCTTTCAATCAATTGGCTGGGAAGCACACGGCTGATATCTTTTTGCAGCGCGCTGTTGGTTGCCATAATGTCTGCCTTCAGTATGGGCGCATGGGTTTGGGCTGTTGCAGGCGCAATAGTGTGTATTTACGAGTTTGGGGTTGCCAAAAACGTTTGGATACTGGCGGTGTTGGACTTGCTTTTCACGGCTATTATTGCAGGCGTTTTGTGTGGCTTGTTTTATCTGCTTTTTTGGCTTTTCTAGCGAGAAAACCAGTAGAACTCAAAAGCGTCGAGAATATCGACGCTTTTTTTGTGCGGTTTAGTCAAAAAAATACTTGCCAAAATAATAATTTAAGTATAGAAAAGCACACGGATTGGCAATGGTGCCGATTCATAATTCACACGCAGATTTTGGCGGGATGTTTTTTGATGTTTCGCTCCGGTGCCTTGGAAAGAAGGCTCAAGAGGATCTGCGGAGGTTTAACCGGAAAAGGATAAGAAATAATGACCCTTCCTACATTTACAATGCGTCAGATGATTGAAGCTGGCGTTCACTTCGGTCACCACGCTCGTCGTTGGAACCCGAAGATGGCTCCGTATATTTACGGCAAAAAAGACAATATTCACATTATTGACTTGCAAAAGACCTACCCGATGCTGTACACAGCTTTGGCCACCACTCGTGAGATTGCTGCCAACGGCGGTAAGGTATTGTTTGTAGCCACCAAACGTCAGGCTCAAGACATCATCAAAGAAAATGCCGAGAGATGCGGCCAATACTATGTTAACCAACGTTGGTTGGGCGGAATGCTGACCAACTGGAAAACCGTTCATAAATCAATTTCTCGCCTTGTTAAATTAAACGAGATGGCCGAGAAGAATGAATATGAAGGCTACACCAAGAAAGAGCAACTGAATCTCAAAAAAGAGCAAGAGAAACTCAACAAAGAGCTTGGTGGAATCATGAACATGGGTGGCCAGCCGGATTTGGTATTTGTAATTGATACCTGCAAAGAATCTTTGGCTATCAAAGAGGCCAAAAAGCTCGGTATTCCTGTCATTGGCATTTGCGATACTAACGCAGATCCGGAGGCAGTGGATTTACCGGTTCCCGGTAATGATGATGCCATTCGCGCCATTCAGTTTTATTCTGAATTGGTTTCTGCAGCTGTATTGGACGGTATGTCCGCTCAAATTGCAGCTCAGGGCGTAAAGGTTGATGAAATGGTTGAGAAAGAGGAAGCTGAGGCCAAAAAGCCTGCTCGCAAGAGAGCTTCCAAGAAGGCCGCTGCTGAGGCAAGTGCCGAATAGTTCTAAACCAGATTAGAAATATTATCACACAAGCGGCGGTATTGGCATTTGATAAAGATGCAAATATCGCCGCAAATTAATCACAAAAGAAGGAACAAAAGATGACAGAAATTACAGCCGCAAAAGTAAAAGAGCTGAGAGAGAGCACCGGTGCCGGTATGCTGGATTGCAAAAAGGCTTTGGTAGAAGCCAACGGAAACATGGATGAAGCTGTTGATTGGCTGCGCAAAAAAGGATTGGCTACTGCCGCCAAAAAAGCAAGCCGTATTGCAGCCGAAGGTTTGGTTTCTGTTTATGTTGAAGGAAACAGAGGAGCTATCGCCGAGGTAAACTCAGAAACAGACTTTGTTGCCAAGAATGATATCTTCCAAGAATATGTTACTGATGCCGCGATTGTTGCTTTGAAGAGCGCCGGCGAGATTTGCGATATGAAGTCTTTCCACTGCCCGAAATGCGGTAAAACTTTTGAAGAACGTTTGACAGATATGATTGCCAAAATTGGCGAGAACATGACCTTGCGCCGTGCCGCCGTATTGGATGTAAACGAAGGCGTTGTTGCCTCCTATATCCACAATGCTGCCGGCAGCAATATTGGTAAAATCGGTGTTTTGGTAGCCTTAGAGTCCAAGGCAGACAAAGCCAAATTGCAAGAGTTGGGCAAGCATATTGCTATGCACGTTGCCGCATCTGCACCTCTGTTTTTAAACATTGAGAGTGTTGATCCGGCAGCTGTTGCTCACGAAAAAGCGATTTTCACCGAGCAAGCCAAAGCATCAGGCAAACCGGATAATATCATTGAGAAGATGGTAGAAGGTCGGATTCGCAAGTACTATGAAGAAGTTGTTCTTGAAGAGCAGGCTTATATCATGGATCCAGACAAGAAAGTAAAGCAGGTTGTTGCCGATGCAGCCAAAGAGCTTGGTGCAGACATCAAGATAACCGGCTTTGTTCGTTTCAAGCTGGGTGAAGGCTTGCAGAAAAAAGAGGAAGACTTTGCCGCAGAGGTTGCTTCTCAGCTGAAGAAGTAATTTTCTGGAATAGATATAACAAGAAAGGCACCATTTCGGTGCCTTTTTTACTATCGTTCATAAGAGTCTCTGGAACGCAAATGTCCTTCCATCATTCTCTGTCGCTGCTGTTGCAGTTCATATTCTTTGCGGTGCTGTTCTCTTTTTTTCTCTTCCTCGGGCGTTTCGCGGTAATTAGCCTTAACTTCTCGCAGGGCAAGTAAACGCTTTAATATCTGGCTTTGAGAAAGGCCCTGAGTATTGCTCTTAAGAAAAGCATTAATTGTCTCAGGAGTTAAAACCTCTTCAAGATTTTTTAGGTTAAGAAGAGATTTGTCAGCCATGATTTTGTTTAGTTCAACATTTAAGGCTTCATCAAAATCTGTATCATCATTGTCATCAAGGCTTTCTTTAAGAATTTTAACCAAGAAGCCTTTAAAAAGCTTGTTTACCAGCTTAATAAAATTGCGATTAGTCACGGTTTCATTACCGGAAGCATTCATCAAAGCAAAGAGGAGAAGATTTTTAACATATTTTTTTTGAGCAGAAGAGAGGTGGAGATTTCCCTTAATTCCTTGTTTGGCGGCACTTAAGACCAAGCTTCGTTCTTTTGCAAATTTCTCTGCCATGGTTTTATCTTTCTTGGTAATTTTGGATATATGGAGCAAAGGCTTGAGCCACTTTTGAATAAACATCTTTTTTGAAGCTGATGATTTTCAGGGGAGCTTCGGAAATATCACCCCATTCAAAGGCCTTAAATTCAATTTCCTGGGGATGGGTAAGAAAGTCAATTTCCTTATCGTCACCATAAAAATAAAATAAGAACCAATGTTGTTCCTGCCCGACAAAAGGAGAACCTCTTCTTTGTTGTCTGGCTACAATATCTGGTGGAAAGTCATAACGCAAAGGCTGTGGCAGTTTTGCTACAAGTTTGACCGAAGATAAATTTGTCTCCTCTTTGAGCTCTCTAAAAGCAGCAGCGAGAGGGGTTTCATTTGCATCAATTCCGCCTTGAGGAAATTGCCATTGCAAATCAAAGCAGTCAGCTCTGGCACACATTAAGACTTTTTTAGCGGCATTGAAAACAACAATACCGACATTCGGGCGATATTTTGACATCATTCCATCACCAAATTAGATATAGGAACTAAAGCAAAAGGCTTGGTTAATTCCATGTTCTTTGCTTCTTCATAAGACACTTGCGGAGAAAAGCTCTTAATCCACTTATAAGCTTCAATAATTGCAATGGGTTTAGGGTCAATAACGACGACAACTTGCCCCTTGCTGAAAGCGATTTCTTCAGCCTTTTTGAAAGCCTTATCAATGGAGTTTCTTCTAAAATCAGAGTCAATAACAATATCAGCCTTTCTTCTGGCCAAGCCTTCAATCTTAATTTGCTCCACTCCATCGCCATGAGTAGCATCAATCAGCATCAGGCCTCGGTTTTTGAGCTCCGTAAAAAGTTTGGTTAAGAGCTCTTTGTTGCTCTCGTCGGCCACACCATCGTTGACAACCACTCCGCCAATGGGAGCATTAACGGAAAGAGAACGTTTTAGACGCTGGAGAGCTTCATCTTGGCTAATTGTCAGACTCATAGACATTGGCCCACTGTCAGATTTTAAGAAATCTTTTGAAGACAAAAGCAAGTCAATATAAGTTTCATGACCAAACTGTCGGGCGGAAGTAATTTTTTTCTCAGCATCTGTTGCATAGGGAGATAAAGATATAGAAACCTCTGAATTTAATCCTTTAGCAACTTTATCCAATGAAAGGGGATCAAAACCAAGTCCTTTAATAATTAGTGCCACTTTTTTAAAGTTTGGCAAAGTACTGACGCTCTCACCATATTCATTCCAGGGCTTGCGACCATCTGTAGCAATTTTGGGCAGAACAAACACGCCATCCTTTTCGGTCATTTCCTCATCTTGTGTAATATACCGAAGGGTTTGAGTCGGCTGTTGATCTGTTAACTGGTTAAGGTTAGGTATTTGAGCTATAATTTCATTCAATGTTTCCAAAACCGGTTCCGGAGCATCATCTTTAGGCGTTTGCGGCAAAGGGAGAATATCTGGGGATGCAGAAATAATAGGAGTTCCACCGCTTTGTTGACGCTTTCCGGGTTCCGGCAGAGTTAAAACGAATTTTGGTGCTTTGTTGTCTTTGTCAAACATCAGCTTGTCTATCTTAGAAAGATAAACAGGTTCGCTTTTTTCATCGGCAAACCAGTAGCCGACAATGGCTAATGTAATTACCGCCGCAACGGCGACAGCCGCCAAGATTTTATAAGAAGTAACTTTTTGCACCAAGAGTTAGTCCTCCTATTCGGCAGGTTTATAGATAGCAAGAGCCTTAACCAAATCGACAGCCCGAGACAACTGATAATCGGCACGCCAATCATCATTTTGTGCTTTTTCTTTTTTATCTTTTGCCTCGCTGTCAGCCTTTTCATTTTTCAGAGCATTTCCATACTCAGCTTCGCTAAAGTTGTAAGCACTCTCAATTTCTTCTACTTTTGCCGGATGAACCTCAACATCCGGCTCGATTCCTTTTGCCTGAATAGAGCGCCCGGACGGGGTATAGTAACGAGCCGTCGTCAATCTCATTGCTCCATATTTTCCGAGCGGAATAACGGTTTGCACAGATCCTTTTCCAAAAGATTTTTCACCTAGCAACACGGCGCGTTTATGGTCCTGCAACGCTCCTGCTACAATTTCAGAGGCAGAAGCAGACCCGTCATTAATCAGAACAACAATAGGCAGTCCGTTGATAATATCGCCGTCCTGCGCAGAGTAACGGATAGTGTCTTCGGCATTGCGTGAACGGGTAGAAACAATTTCGCCCTGATTTAGGAATAAATCGGAAACAGCCACCGCCTGTTCCAGCAAACCTCCGGGATTGTTGCGAACATCCAAAACCACTCCGGCCAGCTTGCCGTCAGCTTTCTTCTGAAGTTTTTTGAGGGCTTTTTCAATGTTCTTATCAACATCTTCACTGAAAGACGTTACGCGGATATAGGCCACATCATCGGCCTTGAGGTCGCTTTTGACAGATTGGATTTTAATTTCCTCACGTTTGAGGGTTACATCAAAAGGTTTTTCATTAACGCGACGGATGGTGAGTTTAACCTTTGAGCCGGGCTTGCCACGCATCTTGTCAACAGCGTCATTAAGGCTCATGCCGACAACGTTTTCGCCATCAATGTTGGTGATATAATCACCGGGTTTCAGGCCGGCTCTTGAGGCCGGAGTGTCATCGATTGGGGACACGACCTTAACCACACCTTGTTCCATGGTAACTTCGATTCCCAGGCCTCCGAATTTGCCTTTGGTTTGCTCATTCATATATTTGAAACTTTTTTCATCCAGATAGCTTGAGTGAGGGTCTAAAGAAACGAGCATTCCGTTAATGGCGGATTCGATAAGTTTTTTATCCTCAACTTCTTCCACATAAGACGCTTTGGCGCGTTCCATAACCTCGCCGAATAAGTTCAGCAGTTCATAAGTATCTTCATTCTCAGAGGTCTTTGTTTCTTTTTTGGCCCAAGCATCAGAACCGGCAGCCAGCAATAGCCCAAAACAAATAAAGAAGACGATAGATAATTTTTTTGCCATGGTGTTTTTCCTATTTTATAAAGAATTAAACTTTTATCCACGCTAGTGGATCAATGGGTTGGTTATCTTTGCGAATTTCCATATAGAGCTTAGCGTCTCCGTCTTCCGGCATTTGTCCGACAGGTTCTCCTGCCAAAAGCATTTGCCCTAACTCGACATCCATATTTTCAAGTCCGGCAAGCAAAGATAAATATCCATCTCCATGTTCAATAATAATAAGGTTACCATATCCTCTGAATGGGCCGGAAAATATGACAGAACCATCAAAAGGAGCAATCACCTGAGCACTGTTTCTGGTGCGGATAGTGATTCCTTTAGCAGAAACGCCCTTAACTACTTGTTCGCCATATGCAGTAATGACTCTGCCCCTAGCCGGCATCGGCAAAGTGCCTTTTGCCTGTCTGAATCCGGTACTCATACCAGTTATAACTGGTGTATGAGATTTAATCAAGTCGGCAGTTTTTGTTTCTGCACGATTCTTTTCTGCCAACCGGCGTTCTTCCTCAGCTTTTTTCTCGGCCAGGCGTCGCTTTTCTTCCTCCCGGCGTTGTTTTTCAAGTCGTTGTTTTTCAAGCTTGTTCAAGAGATCTCGCAGGTCATTCGCTTGGGCTGCAAGTTTTTCGACATTTTTCTTGGCTTTTTCGCTTTTGATTTCGACCATGTTGCGCATCTTGGATTTTTTCTGAACCAAGACCTTCATTCGGCTATGTTCTTGTTCCAAAATTTTCTTTTGTTTTGAAATCTGCGCAAATTGTTTTTCAACAAGGTCTTTTTTCTTAGCGATGGTTTCAAGCTCTTTACGGATTCTCTCTGCATTTTCTTCCAGATAAGGAACCGTTTCTCTTAGCAGCATAGCGCTACGAATAATCTCAACCGGGGTCAAAGGTTGCACCAAAAGAGCCTCTGTTGGCTTAAGGGCAAGGTTTTGAAGAGCGGCCAACGTTTTGATGAGGTTGTCATCTTCTTTCGTAAAACCAGCCTCAGCCTCTGCCAAATCGGTTTTGAGCTTTTCGAGTTGGCGCTCCATTTGCGAGAGCTTTTCTTCGTTATTTTGAATCTGCTTAGCCGCCTTAACCATCTCTCGGCTGACGGCGGTGAGCTCAAGGTTGATTTGAGTGGCTTGCGCCTGGAGCTTTTTATGTTCCATACTTTGTTGCTGGACTTTTTGCTCCATTTTTTCAAGATCGGAGCTTGAAACCGCCCTTACCGTTTGCGCGGAACCAAGAAAAGCTCCGGCAACAAAAAAGATATAGGTAAAGGCAGTTTTCAGTTCCATAGTGTTTTACTTCACCAACAAAGAATGTCCGGTCATCTCGAGAGGTTGCTTGATTTCCATCAGCTCCAGCATGGTGGGGGCAATATCGCACAAAGCACCGTCCTTCAAGCGTTTGACATTGCTTTGGTCATTGACCAAAATGGCGGCCACTTTGCCAACAGTGTGAGCCGTGTAAGGTTGGCCGGTTTTTTCATCAACCATTTTTTCGGCATTACCGTGGTCAGCCGTCACAATCATCACACCACCGACATCTTTGATGGCTTTTTCAACTTTGCCCAAGCATTCATCAACGGCGGCCACAGCCTTGAGGGCTGCTTCCATAATTCCGGTGTGTCCAACCATATCGCCGTTGGCAAAATTGCAAATAATCATATCAAAGCGTTTGTCTTCAATAGCTTTAACCAGTTGCTCGGTTACTTCATAGACACTCATTTCGGGTTTGAGGTCATAAGTTGCCACTTTGGGGCTGGCAATCAGGATTCTTTCTTCGCCCTTGAATTCGCGTTCCTCACCACCATTAAAGAAGAAAGTAACGTGGGCATATTTTTCGGTCTCGGCAATACGCAGCTGTGTCAAACCATGATCGGCCACAACCTCTCCCAAGATGTTGGTGAGAGCCTCAGGCGGAAACATTGTGTGCATAAAGCGGTTGTGGTCAACCGAATACTCGGTCATGCCGACATGGTCAGAGAAATGAACAATTGTTTTGCGAGCAAAGCCGGAGAATTCGGCATCGGCCAAGGCATAGAGGATTTCTCTTGCGCGGTCTGCACGGAAGTTTGCCATCAAAATGGCATCACCGTCCTGCATACCCTTATAGTCACCGACAACACAAGGAATTACGAATTCATCGGTAACTTTGTCGGCATAAGAGGCTTTGATAGCTTCTTCGCTGGAAGCAAAGTGTTTGCCGTCAGCCAAAACCATGTTGTTATAAGCAGCCTCAACACGGTCCCAGCGTTTGTCACGATCCATGGCATAAAAACGGCCTTCAATGGTGGCAACTTTAACATTAAGTCCATCCACGGCTTTTTCAAAATCAGCGAGATATTGGGCAGCAGAAGCCGGCGGGGTATCACGCCCGTCCAAAAAAGCATGAACCCAAACTTTGATGCCGGCCTGGGCCAAGATTTTGCACACAGCCACAATATGGTCTTGGGAAGAGTGCACGCCGCCCGGCGACATCAAGCCCATTACATGAGCGGCTTTACCATTGGCTTTGAGTGTTTCAATCATTTTAACCAAAACCGGATTCTTAGCCAAGGAGCCATCTTTTACGGCCTGGTCGATTTTGGGCAAATCTTGCATAACCACGCGTCCGGCACCAAGATTGGTGTGCCCAACCTCAGAGTTACCCATCTGTCCCTCAGGCAAACCAACAGCCAAACCATAAGTTTCAATCAAGCAATGCGGGTTATCAGCGTACATTCTGTGCCAATTTGGTGTGTGTCCCATCTCAATGGCATTATCCGGGGTTTTCGGTTCACGATATCCCCAGCCGTCCAAAATCATCAGCAATACAGGTTTTTGTCTCATTTTTTCCTCTTTTAATTTATAATTTGATTCACCGACAAGATTCGTCGGCAAAAAGCCTAAAACTTCTTCGTATTATATATAATAAAACTTATTAGAAAAGCACTATTTTTGAGTTTTCTATTGCATAATTTTTTTCCAGATTTGGGCGGGCAAGCCGGAGCCGTAAACGCCTTTCATCGGAGAGTTGTCATCATTTCCGAGCCAAACCGCACCAACCAAATCATCGGTAAAGCCGACAAACCAGGCATCGCGGTTGTCTTGACTGGTACCGGTTTTTCCGGCAGCAAAGCCATTTATTTGGGCACGGTGTCCGGTGCCAGATTGCACAACTTTCTCAAGCATCTGGGTTAGCTCCAAAACCGCAACAGGGTCAAGAATTTGGGCCTTATCAGTGGATTCGCGCTGGTAGAGCTGGAAGCCGTCGCGATTATAGATTTCCTCAATGGCATATGGCCACACGGCATACCCGCCGTTGGCAATAGAGGCATAAGCAGTTGTCAGATCCAAAACCGTCACCTCAAAAGTTCCGAGCGGCAAAGAAGGGGTATCTTGGATGGGGGTGTTGATGCCCATTTTGCGAGCATTGCGGATGATTTCTGCTCCTGAGAGCTGTTGAGCCAGATTGATGGTGGCAAGGTTGAGAGATTTTGCCAAAGCATATTTTAAGGTTACGGTTCCGTAATATTTACGGTCATCATTTTGCGGTTGCCATCCTTTAATGGAGATAGGGCGGTCTTCAATGGTGTCTTCTGGCTTAAAACCTTCTTGCAAAGCGGTTAGGTATACAAAAGGTTTGAAAGCGGATCCCGGCTGTCTGAGGGCAGAAACCGCACGGTTAAACTGGCTTTTGTTGTAGTCAACTCCTCCAACCATGGCCTTTACGGCACCATTGTAGTCCATGATGACGATTGCGCCTTGGGTCACGTTGCGGTGGGCGTTGGCGGCAATGGTCTCTCGCAAAATGGCAGAGGCCTTTTCTTGCAGATTCTGGTCCAAGGTGGTCGAGACATAGATATCGTCATTGCGCTCGCCGACATAGGCATTAACCTCATTGTAGACCCAGTCGGCAAAATAAGCGGCGCCGACAACTTTGGCGCTTTTTTCTCTTCCCAAGGGCATCTTTAGGATTCTCTCTTTGTCGGCGGCGGTAATCAGATTATTTTCTTCCATGATACTAAGAACCACTTTGGCTCGTTCAATAGCTCTTTCTTTAGAGGCAATGGGGTTGTAGCGAGAGGGGGCCTTGAGCATACCGGCAATAACGGCTGCTTCCATAATATTAAGGTCGCGAGAAGTTTTTTGAAAATATTTTTGACTGGCAGCCTCAATGCCATAGGCGCCTGAGCCGAGGTAAACACGATTAAGGTAGAGAGTTAGAATTTGCTCTTTGGTGAATTTATATTCCAACCAAAAGGCCAAGAGGAGTTCTTGGGCTTTGCGTCGCACACTTTTTTCAGAGGTCAAAAAGAGATTCTTTGCCACTTGCTGAGTGATGGTGCTGCCGCCTTGAGCGTATCTTCCGGCAAAAATATTGGCAATCATAGCTCTGGTAAAGGAGATGATGTCAAAGCCAAAATGGCTGTAAAAACGACGGTCTTCGGTATAAACAATGGCATCAACCGCATATTGTGGGAGTTCCTCGGAACGGATAATTTCCGAATAAACCGTGCCAAAAGTTTGCACCTCATTGCCATTGTCGGCAATGATAGTTGTAAAAGGCTGCCTAGTGCGGTTGATGGCTTCACTCATGTTTGGCAAAGTGATTAAACAATAAGCAACATAAGTTAATAAAGTTATCACCAACGCGGCAAAAATTTTTAACAGCCGCATCCGATTCTTAAAGCGTTGTTTTGACTCTCTTTTTCGAGTCTTTTTCTTTTTTTTCTGAGCTTTTGCCACGAGTCCCGCCTTTTTAAGTCTTGTCTTGATGTTTGAAATAAATTAAAACAATAAGTATTAAATATCACAAATAAGTTAAGGAAGATTTTAAGATGCGCAAGATTTCAGTCATGGTTAACGATGATCTCCAAAACAAGATTGAAAAGATTGCCCAAAAAAGCGGCCGCAGTGTGGATGACTGTGTTGCTTTGGCCTTGCGTGATTATATTGAAAACTACGAAGATATTTATAAAACAGATTTGTGCGCGGTAGATAATTTGGAGCGCAGTTTTTTCCTCTCTATTGGTGAATAACTTTTTATCTGTTGGCGCTAGCCGTTTTATTGTATATATTTGAGGATATAACTCCACCCTGTAGATAAACGGGAGAATGATTAATGCCCAAAAAAGTTTGCTTAATTGACGGTTCTGGCTACATATTCAGAGCTTTTTACGGGCTTCCGCCCTTGACTGCGCCCGATGGCACGCCGGTCAACGCCGTTTATGGCTTCACCAATATGTTTTTGCGCCTCACCACCAAGATAGGCTGTGACTATTGCTTGGTTTTGTTTGATGCCAAAAGGCAAAATTTTCGCAACGAAATTTTCCCTGACTATAAAGGGACCAGAAAAGAAATTCCCGAGGATTTGATTCCGCAGTTTTCAATCATCCACGAGGCGGTAGAAGCCTTAAATTTGAATCATTTGGAAATGGAGGGCTATGAAGCAGATGATTTGATAGCCACCTACGCCGCACAGGCCTTATCTGAGGGAATGGAGGTCACCATCGTTTCCGGGGATAAAGATTTAATGCAGTTGATACGCCCCGGTGTGGAATTTTATGACCCCATGAAAGATAAGTTTTTCTCGCCCGAAGATGTTAGGGAAAAATTCGGTGTTTATCCGGACAAGGTGGTGGATGTTCAGGCACTTTCTGGGGACAGCACCGATAATGTTCCCGGTGTTCCGGGCATTGGCCCCAAAACGGCAGCTCAGTTGGTTAATGACTATGGCTCGCTGGAAGAGGTTCTGGCTCATGCCGGCGAGATAAAACAAGAAAAACGCCGCCAGGTTTTGCTTGAGAATATGGAAAATGCCAGAATATCGCTGCAGTTGGTGACGCTAAAGAGTGATGTGCCGGTGGAACATGCGCTAAAGGAATATATTTGCCGTGCGCCCGAGGCTGCAAAATTGGGCAAGTTTGTAGATGCTTATGGCTTCAATTCTCTAAAACCACGCTTGGAAAAATGGATGTCTGAACGCTGTTCAGATATTGCAGACCGTGGGTTGAACAATGTATTTAAAAATATCGAGAAGCACTATGAGTTGTTGGGCAGTGAGGTTAGCCTTAAAAAGTTTTTAGATAAGATAAAAGAGAAAAGAGCCTTCAGTATAGATGTCATTGGCGAGGGGAATAATCCGACATTTGATAAAATCTGTGGTGTGTCTCTGGCTGTTGCGCCCGGAGAAGCCTGCTATATTCCCATAAATCTTGAACCCGGCAAAGGCGAGAATTTAGACCTGTTTTCTTTGTCTCCGCAAAAGGCAGGCGTTTCAGTGCAAAACTTAGTAAGCCTCTTGCAGCCGCTGTTGGCAGATGCGGCGGTTTTGAAAATCGGCTGTAGCTTAAAAACCGCCTGGCACTTTTTAGAGCAGATAATGCCGGGGGTGGAGATAGCATCATATGATGATATTTCAATAATTTCTTATGATTTGGACAGTTCTGAGCATGGGCACGGCCTGGCAGATTTGGTAAGGAATTATCAAGATGAGCCATTGCAAAATCTTGATGATTTGTTGGGCAGCGGCAAAAATAAGATTTCTTTCGGGCAGCTGGACCAGCAAACGGCAATGGGCTATCTGGCAGAAAGAGCTGATTATATTTTAAGGGTCCACAGTGTTTTGAAACCAAGATTGCTAAGCGAGAGCAAAGTTGCTGTTTATGAGAATTTTGACCGCCCTCTGCTTGGCACGCTCTATGAGATGGAGAAAAACGGTATCATGATAGATGCTGTTGCTCTAAAAGAATTGAGTGAATATTTGGATTCCAAGCTTAAGGTTTTGGAGCAGGATTTGTACCAAATTGCCGGCGAGGAATTTAATGTCGGCTCGCCCAAGCAAATTGGCGAGATTCTGTTTGAGAAACAGGGGTTGAAAGGCAAAAAGACCCCGACCGGCGCTTGGCAAACCGGGGCCGAAATCCTGGAGGAAATTGCCGCTGAGGGCAACCAGTTTGCGCAAAAGGTTTTAGATTGGCGAGAGTTAAGTAAGCTAAAATCGACTTACACGGATTCTTTGTTTGCCCTGTTGGATAAAAATTCGCGTATTCACACTACCTATTTGCAAACGGTTGTAAACACCGGGCGCTTGTCGTCGGTTAGCCCCAATTTGCAAAACATTCCCATTCGCAGTGAGGAAGGCAAGAAGATTCGCTCCTGCTTTATCGCCAAGCCCGGGTGTAAGCTTATTTCTTGTGACTATTCGCAGGTTGAATTGCGGTTACTTGCGGCGGTGGCAGATGTTAAGAACTTAAAGAAAGCTTTTGCCGCCGGCATAGATGTTCACACCGCCACGGCCTCACATGTTTTTGGGGTTCCGCCCGAGAAGGTGGATGCCAATTTGCGTCGCCATGCCAAGGCCATCAATTTTGGCATTGTTTATGGTATTTCGGCTTATGGTCTGGCGCGAAATATTGGGGTTGAGGCGGCAGATGCCAAAGCCTACATAGATGCCTATTTCCGCCAAATGCCGGAGATTAAAGTTTATATGGAGCAAACAATAGCTTTTGCTCACAAACACGGCTATGTCGTCACCCCGTTTGGGCGCAAATGCTCGGTTATGGGGATTAATGACAAAAATAAACGCTTAGTAGCCAATGCCGAGCGCGCGGCGATAAACGCGCCGATTCAGGGCGGTGCGGCAGATATCATCAAATTAGCCATGAACAAGCTGGGAAGATTGTTAAAAGAGCAAGGGCTAAAGACAAAGATGTTGTTGCAAGTGCACGATGAACTAGTTTTTGAGGTGCCGGAAGATGAATTGGCGGCGGCCTCAAAACTCATCAAAGAAACAATGGAAAAAGTGGTGGATTTTGATGTTCCATTCGATGCTGAATTGGGCATAGGCAACACCTGGACAGAAGCTCATTAAGGAAGAAATCTTAAGCTCTTTCTCTTGTTCTGGCTTGTATGATTTGCGGTGTCAAGGGTGGCGTTTGCGGCGGCGGTTGCTGTTTGTTTTTCATAATCTGCAAAGCCGTTTTGAGTTTTTCATTTTGAACAGATTGCAAAAATTCATCATTAAGTTCCGGTGCGCCCACCATTTGCATGGCAGGTTTAGCTTCCATGCAAGCTAGCATCAGAAGAGCTTTAAAGTCTGGAGATTTTATATTACCAAACTTAATAACCGAGCCTTGTTTTTTAGCAAGAGCAACAATATCGCGAAAACGCTGTATATTAGGCATTTGGGCTTTTCCGTCTTTATCTTCGGCAGAAAGAGCAATATTGTGAGCGCTTGTGGCCACGATTTTATCAATGCTGCCATTGGCATGCTTAATTTCTGCCCTATATTCGGGAGCCTTAAGGTCTTCTTTATATTCGGCATTTTGCTTCTCGGCTGAGGGCTGAAAAACTTCACGCAAAACTTTTTTGACCTCTTTATCAACAAAGGTTGGCATATTTTGCGCCACGGTTTGATCATCTTGATTTTGGCTGACGTATAAATTTTGAGTATCATTTGCTCTGCTAAACAACAACGCATTTTCCATATAATCGCGCATGGAAGCCATACAATCTTGGCAGAAAGGTTCTTTGCGCTTTTTGCGACGATTAAAACTTTCATTGGTGTAAGCATATTCATACATCAGGCAGTTTTTATCAGTGCAGTGCGTGCCAAGATTTTCAACCACATTTTGCCGTCCTTCGTAGGTAGCATTGAAGGTGTGCCCCAATTCATGAATGATAATGTCTTTGAAGTAGGCCTCTAAATCATCGTCGGCATAACCAAGAGCAGCGCAAGTTCCGGCAGAAATATCAATACTCATTTTACTTGAAATTCCGCGAATATTGCCGCCGGCCTTTTGTTTTGTCACATTCACCAAAATCGGCATATTGGCACTATGCCCATTCCCGACGCTGTCGCTTTGCAAGCGGCTGAGTTTTTGAATATCGACAACACCGTTACGGGTGGCCAAAGCAATTTGTTTTTTGAAAGAGGCTCTATAAGAATCATTTGGGAGTTTTTCAAACATTTTCCAAAAGCTGGCCTCGTCAAAAACTTCCGTAGAATTTTGAGCCCTTCGGCTTCTTTCATAAGCCTCTTTATTTTTTTCGACAATAGCGCTTAAAATATCCAAATTTTGATAGGTAAAATTTCTTTCTTCTGAGGCAAAGTTGTCTTTATACTCGGGGAAGAGATCTATAAACTCTTGTATAGCCTCACGGGTCCATCGGATATATTTCTCATCAAGTCCGTCTTCAAAATTCAAAAAGAAAGTTTTCATTATTGCTTTTCCGCCAAATCAAACACTAGAAACATCATATCACAAACCAGTTTTTTTGTCTAGAAAAAAGGAAGGGTTGATTTTATGCACAAAAATGGGGGTAACAAGCACTTTTTTGCTTGGTAATTTTGAGAAAATGTTCTATATTTTCTCATAGAAAAATCGTTGAAAATGTAAGGAAAAATAAGATATGAGTTCAGAGATGACCGCAGCAGAAATTGCTAAGGAAGAAAAAGAATATAGTGCAGATTCGATTAAGGTTCTAAAAGGCTTGGATGCGGTGCGCAAACGCCCCGGAATGTATATCGGTGATACCGATGACGGCTCCGGCCTTCATCATATGATTTATGAAGTTTTGGATAACGCCATTGATGAGGCTTTAGCCGGCTATTGTGACAAAACCGAAGTTATTTTAAATCCGGACGGATCTGCCACCATTCGCGACAACGGACGTGGTATTCCGGTCGGTTTGCACAAGGAAGAGGGTATCTCTGCTGCAGAAGTCATCATGACGGAGCTCCACTCCGGTGGTAAGTTTGATAACAACTCCTATAAGGTTTCCGGCGGTTTGCACGGCGTGGGTGTTTCGGTTGTAAACGCTCTATCCACATGGCTCAAACTGCGCATTTGGCGTGAAGGCAAAGAGCATATAGCCACTTTTGCCAACGGTAATGTTACCGAGCACTTGAAAGTTGTAGCTGATGCGCCGGGCCGCCATGGAACCGAGGTGACTTTCCTCCCTTCGCCTGAGACATTTACAATGACGGAGTTTAATTTTGAGACTTTGGAACGTGCCATCCGTGAAAAAGCTTTCTTAAATTCCGGCGTTTATCTGAAGTTGATAGATAATCGCGGCGCAGAGCCGAGAGAGGTTGACTTTCACTATGAGGGAGGCTTGCAAGCGTTTGTAACTCACCTTAACAAGTCAAAAGCCCCCTTGCATGAGGAAGTTATAGCTTTCAGCGGTGAAAAGAACGACATTCAAGTAGATTGCGCTTTGCAGTGGACCAATGCCTATAACGAGAGCATGCTTTGCTTCACCAACAACATCCCGCAAAAAGACGGCGGTACGCACTTGGCGGGCTTCCGCGGCGCTTTGACCCGTTGCATCAACAACTACATCAGCGAAAACGGCCTTTTGAAGAAAGAGAAAGTTGAACTTTCGGGTGATGATATGCGTGAGGGCTTGAGCTGCGTGTTGTCAGTTAAAGTGCCGGATCCGAAGTTTTCGTCTCAAACTAAAGACAAGTTGGTTTCCTCAGAGGTTCGCCCGGTTGTAGAAAACGTGGTTAATGACAAACTCAAAGAATGGTTGGATGAGCACCCCAACGAGGCCAAAATTATCGTTGGCAAGATTGTGGAAGCAGCCACCGCGCGTGAGGCTGCCCGCAAAGCCAGAGAGCTCACTCGCCGCAAAGGTGTCTTGGATGTGGCCTCTCTGCCAGGCAAATTGGCAGATTGCCAGGAAAAAGACCCGGCTTTGTCAGAAGTTTTCATCGTTGAGGGAGATTCCGCTGGTGGTTCAGCCAAACAAGGCCGTCACCGCCGCAACCAAGCAATTATGCCTTTGCGTGGTAAGATTTTGAATGTTGAGCGTGCCCGTTTTGACAAGATGTTGAACTCAGCCGAGATTGGCACCATCATCACCGCGCTCGGCACCGGTATTGGGCGCGATGATTTCAATGCCGATAAATGTCGTTATCACAAAATCATCATCATGGCCGATGCCGATGTGGACGGAAGCCACATTCGTACATTGTTGCTAACATTTTTCTATCGTCAAATGCCGGAGTTGATTGAAAGGGGATACGTTTATATTGCGCAGCCGCCGTTGTATAAGGTCAAAAAAGGCAACTCGATTCTCTACATCAAGAACGAGAGAGAAATGGATGACTACCTCATCCGCGGTGGTTGTGATGACGCTACCTTGACCTTGGCAGACGGCGAGCAAATAGCCGGACAGGATTTGATCGGCCTTGTGGAGCAAAACCGCAAAGCACGCAGCCTGATAGGGACATTAAGCAAAAACGTGCCGGAAAAGATTATTGAGCAAATGGCCATTTGCGGCTTATTTGACCAAGAGCTTTTGCACGACAAAGCCAAATTGCAGGGTGAGTTAGACAATCTTGTTGCCCGCCTTGATAATTTGGAGGCCGAATATGACCGCGGCTGGAAAGCCTCCATTGAAGAAGACGGTTCTTTGCTGTTTTCAAGAACCCTAAGAGGTGTAACCGAGAAACATATTGTCGGCGCCAATATTTTAGACAGCCAAGAGGCTCCGGTTTTAAACGGCCTAAGAGATGTCTTGAGAGAAAACTTTGCCAACCCGAGCACTTTGGTTTCCAAGCAAGGGCTTGAAAAGAAGATACACGGACCGGTAAGTTTTGTGGATGCGGTAATTGCCGCCGGCAAGAAAGGCATCACCATCCAGCGCTATAAAGGACTGGGCGAGATGAACCCCGAGCAATTGTGGGAAACCACTCTTGACCCGGAGGCACGTTCTCTTCTGCAGGTTAAGATAGACCGCATGGAAGAGGCGGATGAAACCTTTGCCACCCTGATGGGTGATGTGGTTGAGCCCCGCAAAGAGTTCATCCAAGAAAATGCCTTAAATGTGGTCAATTTGGATATCTAAAACCAGAGAAACTAAAAACCCCCGCAGGAAAAAATCATGCGGGGGTTTTTGTTAGTCTTCAAGAGAAGGGGGAGTGGCATCTATCAGAGAGATTTTGATACTTTTGCCATAGAAACGAGTTAGCTTAAGCAAGCTTCCGAGATCAAACTGTCCAAATCCGGTTTCCAAGTGATCTATAATCGAAACAGGCAGGTTGGTATCTTGGGAGAGGCGGTTGAGAGTAATATTGGCTTGGCTTCGCAGACGGAACAAATCCTGACCGAGTTCACGCCTTGAATTGCGCCACAAAAGGTTTGCCGTTTCTTTATCTGACTGATTTTTAGAATATATCATTTTTCAAACTCCTAAATTTTGTTAGTTAAAACAAAACCACCTTGATTAAAAAATCAAGGTGGGGAGCTCGAGGATAAAATCAACCGCTGCTCCGGTTGATTTTACCACAAGAGGCGTAAGTTTTCTTGATTGAGTGAGTGAAGCGTGAGCAAGCGAAACGAAATTAGAAAACAAGTGACCGAAGCGCTTCGAGCATAGCCTTATACCCCCGGCTCCCCATAAAGGAGTTGTTCTTTTTCTTGAGAGGAGTTTTGATACTCCGCAGGAGCAACTCGCCCCTGCGGAAAAGATATTAGAGCAGAAAAATTAAAATGCAATTAATTTGTTGGGAAGGGCAAAGATTACTTGGTTATGGCACTTGCGCCAGCGAAACGAACTTTGTGAGTTGAGCGAATAACAGCTAAGTAACGCCACTACCGGATTCGGTAGCGCTTGCCTGGCAGCCTAGGTTGGTAAGAAAGGAGGCAGCTGGAGGCGCTTAAAGGCTTGAGATTGATAGCGCTTAATAATCCAACCAACAGTTTTTTGTTCAAATCCGGTGGCACAAATTTCTTCTTCTGATTTACCTTCATCCAGATACAGACGCAAAACCTTGTCCAAGAGGGCATAAGGCGGCAAGGTATCCTCATCTTTTTGGCCATCTGCCAGCTCGGCACTGGGCGCGCGAGAAATAACTTCTTCCGGCAAAGCGGGGGAGAGTGTGTTGCGCCACCGCGCCAGCTCAAAAATCTCAGATTTATAAAGATTGCCGATTGGCGCCAAACCGCCGCAAGTGTCGCCATAAAGCGTGCAATAACCCATGGCGATTTCAGACTTATTCCCACAGGCTAAAACCAAGTAATTAAATTGGTTTGAAAAAGCCATCAAGATTTTTCCTCTGGCACGTGCCTGCAAATTTTCAAGCACGATTTGTTTTGGGGCTTGGCCAAAAGCTTGAGTTAAAAACAAGGTTTCTTCATCAATCAGCGAATTAATATCAAGTTCTTTGAATGCGAGATTGTTTCTTTTTGCAATCTCGCGAGCGATTTTCAGGCTCAAATCGGAGGTATGTTTAGTTTTCATCATCAAAGCCTGAACATTTTCTCCGCCCAAGGCATCAGCCGCCAACACAGCACAAATGGCTGAATCCAAACCACCCGAGAGGCCCAGACATACCTTTGAAAAACCATTTTGGGCACAAAAATCTTTTAAGCCATCGCTTAGGCTGTTCCAAATTTCTTTCATCAGCAAACTCCTTTTTTGGAAGGGATTAGTTCTTCAATCATTTTGTGAATTTTTTCCGGTACAAAATCGTGCCAGCGTTTATCCCCGATTTTAATCATATCGCGCACCATGGAGCCAGAGACGTAAGGAAAATCATAATCCACGCGGTTTTCAATCTGAATATTGGCAAAGATATCTCTAAACCACTGTGCATCATATTCGCTGCCGGCATAGTAAACCTCAGGCAGAGGCTCACCCGGGCAGGCTTCTCTCAAAAAATCCATGACAAACGCACCCCATTGGGTAGGGTTGTTGATATCAAACATGCCAAGAATTTTTAATCTCTTGGCCTCGGGTTTGCCGGCAAAGATTTTTTGCAGCATTTCCTTTCTTTGAATATAGCTATAGGGGTTGCGCTCGGTTCCTTGTTCTTGCACAGAGCCCAAGATGATGACGGCATTTTTACATTCTTTAAGCATCCGATTAATGAGCTTGATATGCCCGATATGCGGCGGCTGCGCCCGCATGATTGCCAGTCCGGTTTGAAACATTTTTTGCCCTCCTTTTTGCATGAAAAATATTATAAATAAAGGATAAAAGAATGCAAATATAATCTGTTGACGGCGAGGATTCATGGGGCTAAACTAAAACATCGCAAATGCCGGAGAAACAATGAAGAAAATATATATAATCGCGTTGCTGGGACTGCTACCGTTTTCTGCCAAGGCCGGAGAATGGGAGTTTGAAGTCTCGGGCCAAGCAAAAGGGCTTTATGGCTACACGGATGTTGCCGAGAGATTTGAAAAAAAAGACCAAAACAACCATGGTGTCGGTATTGGAGAAATAAACACCTCTGCCGTTTATACTTCAGAAGATGAAGAATATGGCTTAGGCCTTTATTTGGATATGATGGGAGGGATTGATAGAGAACTCCAAAACTACAATCAAGGCCGTTGGGGTCAAGAGGCCTATGCTATTGCCGATAGTCCTTATGGGCGGATTCTTTTAGGGCAAACATTCAATGTTGCCGCTCAGTTTCATGACGGGGCATCCTCGGTAGGGGCTTTGAGCAACAACAGTGATGTCGTAGATTTTATCTCTAACCCAAACTGGCAGAGAAATTCTAAAGAAACCCGCTTTGCTACCTTAAATAGCACCTATATCAACACCGACGGCGTTGCGCCAAAAATCAGCTATGTTTCACCGGAAGTTTATGGCACGGCAATAGGTTTTACCTATGTGCCGGATGCTTACAATCGCCGAGGACTGATAAATAAACACGCCTCTTATTCAAGAAAAGACGGTTATATCGGCGCGCTTTATACCACCCAGGAGCTTGGCAGCTTGAATATGGATGCCTCCTTTGCCGCTGCCCGTTATCATGATAATGATACCGAATTTTCGGCTTCGCTGAAATTTGGCTATGGCAATTGGAGCTTAGGCGGAGGCTGGCGTAAAACTTATATAGACGGTCAAGACAAACAAGATTCTCAAGATTCAAGGCTTCCTTATTTGTTTGATAACTACCGTGAGGGTGAGGCCTGGGACATAGGGCTTGGCTATGAGATAGGTCCCTTTGAGGCAGCCTTGTCTTATTTTGAATCAAAAGCTTCTCGCACGGAAAATAAAGATAAGATATGGATTCTTTCCAACCAATATCAGCTGAATAAATACATAGATATTTATCTGGCCGCCGCGCATGTGGATTTTGAAGGTGATTCTTCTGCGCTTGCGGACAATAATCAGGGCTGGGCTTTTGTGAGCGGCCTTGGAATTAATTTTTAAGGAATTTGCTAATGCCAAACATTTTGCTGTTGTCAGAAGATGATGTTTTTGCCGCTGATTTGTCAGACCAAATCAGCCACTATGCCAAAGACTATAACATCATAGAAAAAAATAGCTCCTGTTTGCCGGATATTATTGTTGTTGATGAAAAGGAGGAGCTCTTAAAAAACTGCTCCGAGCATGATTTGAAAGTGCCTCTGTTTTTCCTAACCTCACACGCAGAGGAAATAGAGGCAGACTGCCCGGCCACCCATATCATCATCAAGCCGTTTAGTTTGTCGGCATTTTTAGATGAACTCCACTCTTGCATTAATATCTTTGAAAACAGCGAAAACGGCTATGTTGTGTTTAACCGCTATATTGTGCGCCCGATAAAAAAAGATATTTTCAACCAGCGCAACGGTGAGGTTGTCAAATTAACCGAGAAAGAAGTCGCAATTTTGAAGTATCTTTACAAAAACCGTAACCGCATAGTCAGCAAGAACGAGTTGTTGCAAGAAGTTTGGGGCTATGCACCCGATGTCACCACCCACACGATAGAAACACACATTTACCGTCTGCGCCAAAAGGTTGAGCATGACAATGCAGAGGCGCAACTGATAACAACGGTTGAAGGTGGTTATCAGTTAAAGATATAAGACATAATTAAATCTTGATTTCCGCCACCACCGGCACATGGTCAGATGGCCGGGCACAAAGCCGCATTTCTTTGACAATAAGAGTGTTTAAGATTCTGTCCTGCAAATTTGGCGTAACCCAGATATGGTCAAGCCGCCGTCCTTTGTCATTGGTCTGCCAGTTGGGGTTGCGGTAGCTCCACCAAGAAAATATCTTTTGCGGCTCAGGATGAAATTTTCGCACCGCATCAACAAAATCAAGAGAGTTAAATAGGCGTGTCAAACGTTCTACCTCCACCGGAGTATGAGAAACAATCTTAAGCAATTGTTTATGATTCCACACATCGTTTTCTGACGGTGCAACATTAAAATCCCCGCACAAGAGCATTTTGCGCTGAGAAAGAGAGGCCTTATGCTGCTCATAATATTCGGCCACATCATCCATAAAACAAAGTTTATGCGCAAAGGCCAAGTTTTCAATCGGGTCAGGAATGTCGCCGCCGGCCGGGATATAGATGTTGTTGATTTCAATATCATCAAATACGCAAGCCGAAATATGTCTGGCATCATGCTTGCCGACCCAGTCATGCTGAGCAATTTCCTCTAGGGGAAATTTGGAGAGAATAGCCACGCCGTTGTAGCCCGGCTGTCCATAAAGAGCAATATGCTCAAAGCCGAGTTTTTTTACTTCATCATAAGGAAAATCCTCAGCTTTAGCTTTTACTTCCTGCAAGCAGATAATGTCAGGATGCACCAGTTGGCAAAAAAGCCTCAGCGGATCAAGTCGAATACGAATAGAGTTAACGTTCCAGGTCGCAAGTTTAAAAGAGTTCATGAGCACCTATTTCTTTTTATAACCTTTTTTGGGAGATTTTTTTTCTTTGAATTTAAATATTTTATCATCCAAAGGTACATCTTTTTTTGCATCATACAAAGAAACGGCCACCTCAACGCTTTGCGGATCAACAATCTTCCATTGTTTAAGCTCCATCGGACTGTTTGAAAACACGAGAGTGATGGGTCCCAAATCACCGCTGTCGGCATATTCTAAAGTAATCGAGGTTGAGCCTGAATCCTGGTAGAAATCAACAACTTTGATTTTCTTGCCGTCAATTTTAATATCATTAGCCAAGATGAGAGAGGCAGGAATATCGTCATAATCAATGTGGGTAACTTGGTCAAGTTCGGTGTCGTTATAAACAATGAAGTTGCCATCGCCCACAATCAAAACATTGACTGGGTCAGCATATTCCATGCGAATTTTGTTTGGTTTTTTAATAAACAACCGCCCTTCGGCCGTAGCACCGTTGCTGGCCATTTGTACAAAGGTGGCCTCCAAGCTTTTGATATTGTTTAGGTAGGCCTCAATTCTTTTAATGTTTTCTGCGCTTTGAGCTCGAGCCTGAGTTGCCATAAGAATCCCGACCAAAGCCAACAACCATTTTTTCATTATTTCAGATTCCTCACAATCATCACATCGGGGCTATTATATAATCAATAAAACAAATTAGTAAATACGAAAGAATACCCCCTGTCAGCAAAAGCGGCAGGAGGTATTTTTAACAGTTTTAAACAGGAATGAGTAAATAAAAATAATTAACGATTAGAACCGCAACCGCATCCGCCCTTGGATGTTTTTTTAGTTTGCGCATTTTCGTTTTCAGATGATTTGGCTGTCTTTGAATTCTCAGAGGCAGACATTTTATTTGAGTTATTTTTTGTATTGTTACAAGACATTGTATTATTCTCCTAAAAAAAAGAAAACCGTGATGATAATCATCACGGAATCAATTTAAGATTCAAAAAGATAAAAACAATAGAACCTATCCAAAAGAGATATCAGCACTCACTGTTGCGAGGTTTAAAAATGCCGTTTTCAAAGCCCTGAATTTGCGGCGCGGATTCGGCAATTTCAAGGCGCTTGAGAGAGAGTGCGACATATTCTTTTTCTTGCTCAATTCCGATAAAGTGGCGGTTTAATTTTTTAGCGGTGACAGCGGTGGTGCCGGAGCCGACAAAGGGGTCAAACACCAGATCGCCCTGGTTGCTTGAGGCCAAAATAAGTTTAGCAATAAGTTTTTCCGGTTTTTGGGTTGGGTGACAGGTGTTTTCAGGCATTGACCAAAACGGCACCGAGATATCGGTCCAGATATTGGAAGGAGAGGTCAAACGTTGGCGCAGGCCTTCTTGCTCTTTCCAATCTTTAGGGTTTCCTTTTTTATCGCGGTAGGGAGCCAGCACCGGCCGCAAAATTTTAACGGCGTCAAGGTTAAAAGTATACTTTTTGCTTTTGGTAAAAAACCAAATATCCTCAAGACAATTTTTCCAATTATTAGCGGCGCTGCGACCTTTTTCACGCTCCCAAGAGATTCTGTTTTGTAAAATAAAATATTTTCCGGCCACTTCCGGAATAAATAAAGACGTTTTCCAGTCAGAGCAGATGTAGATAGAGGCATTGTCTTTGAGAATGCGCACGGTTTTTTTAAGCCAAGAATCAAGCCAACTCATATATTCGGTTGCATCCATTTGCTTGAAGATGTTTTTGCCGAAATTTTTTGTGAGATTGTAAGGAGGGTCAACAATCATCAAATCCACGCAAGCATCAGGAAGCAGGTCCATGGCCTTTAGACAGTCACCAAATATGATTTGATCTTTGGCATCTTCAAGGGAGAGTTTCTGCTTAGGCTGCAAAGCCTGAGAAACATATAAAGCCGTCTCGATTCGGGACAGCTCTATAGTTTTGTTTCTGGGTGCTTTGGCTTTTTTTGCGGCCACCTTATTCTTCTCCAAACTTATTATCAAGGAGTTTTTCAATAGCCGCCATAGCCTCTTTAGCTTGGTTACCGGAGCAGGTGACTTTGATGAAAGTGCCTTTAGAGGCAGCCAACATCATCAGCCCCATGATAGAAGATCCGCTAACATTTTGCCCGATGCGCTCAACCGAAACTTCTGCATCAAAAGGCTCAACCGTTTTAACAAAAGCGGCAGCGGCGCGGGCATGCAAGCCCTTTTTGTTTTTGATTTCCAATTCGTTGGTAAAGGATTGAGTCATCTTAAGCCCCCAATAGCTGCGAGGCAATATTAATATATTTTTTGCCTGCTTCTTGTGCGCCTTCGACAGCCTCTTTCAAGCTCTTATCCTTGCGCAAAGAGGCAAGTTTAATAAGCATCGGCAAATTAACGCCGGCAATAATCTCAACTTTTGCTCTGTCCATGATGGAGATGGCGAGGTTTGAAGGTGTTCCGCCAAACATATCGGTCAAGACCACAACACCGCTTCCGTCATTAACATCTTCAACCTTTTTCAAGATCTCGGCACGGCGCATTTCCATATCATCTTCCGGGCCGATACAAACGGGAGCCACTTGTTCTTGTTTTCCAACCACATGCTGCATGGCAGAAATAAATTCATTAGCCAAATTGCCATGGGTTACCAGTACCAAACCAATCATTTCTTATCACCTTAACAGTTTTATTTTGCAGAGCCGCTGGTCCAAACCTTAACAGCCCCGAATTCTTTGAGAAGTTCTTCACGGCTTTTTGCCTTAACGAGTTCATCAGCGCGGGTAGCTTTACCCTCAAACACAACTTCCTCCACATTATCAACCGGCACGCCGTAAACTCTTTCAACCATTTTACCTTTGAGTTCCACAATCATGACGAATTCAGATTCAGCCAAAGGTTCAACCGTTTCTTCATTGATGTTGTCCAACCTAACAGCCAAGTGAGAATCACGTTTTAAAAGAGCAGTTTTTTTGCCGTCAAATTCCAACACGGGATTTTCGGGAGCACCATCACGAGCATCAATAAATATAGCCAATTCTCCATATTTATTTTCGATGATTTCATAAAAATCCTGTTTTTCAATCAGTGTGTAATATTGTGTTTCCATCAATTTCATCCCAACGGTTGCATAAAAACTTTAGATATAGTATAACAATAAACTAAAAGTGTCAATTTAGTGTTAAAGAGTTTCAAGGATATGGAAAAAACTGCAGCTCGTTTTATCTGGCACTATGCCAAAATTTTCAAATGGCCGCTTCTTATCATGTTGGTTTTGTTGGTCGTTGGCCAAACATGCCGGCAGTTTGTGCCATACTATTTGGCACAATTGTATGATGCAGTGGCCAATTTTTCTGCCAAGCCGCAGCCTTGGCAAGATATTTTGCTGATAATATTTTTTGCTTTTGTTTTGCAGCTTTCCGGTCAGGTTGTTCCAAATATAGGCTTCATTATGGTATCACGTGTTGCACCTTTGTTGCGCACGGTTGTCATCAGAGATGTTTTTGACTATGTCAACCAACATTCAATCGCCTTTTTCACCGAGGAAATGGCAGGCAATGTTTCCAACAAGGTTCAACAACTGCAGAGCAACACGCATGATTTATTCCGCCATATCATAGACAGCAGCTGGACATTTTTTTATGTAATTATCGGACTTGTTATCTTGAGCTCAGTGAGTTTGTGGCTGACACCTGTTTTTGTTCTGTGGGCATTTTTGATGGCGCTTTTGGGATTAAAACTTGGCAAAAAACTTCATACCCTAGCCAAAGATTCAGGCAGCCGCCAGAGCTATGCTAATGGTATGATTGTGGATTCGATAGCCAACTATAGTGAGATAAAAAGCTTTGCCAATTTTCATTTTGAGCGCTTGAATTTGCTTAAAGCCTTGCGCATGCTCCGCAAGGCAGAAACCAAAGAGCAGATTGGGCAAGCCGTAGTAATATTGGTTCAGCACACGGCTGTGGTATTTTCTTTTTTGGCATTTTTGCTTTATACGATTTGGCTTTTTTCAAAACAGTATTTGAGTGCCACCGATTTTATCTTTGTAAACACGTTGTTTATGACCATGAGCGGAGCGGTATTTAACATCACCTGGATGTATAACAATCTTTTGCAAGTTTTTGGGCGCCTCTCTGCTGCGCTGGAAACTTTAGCCGTAACCCCGGATATTGTAGATGCCAAGGATGCCAAAAAACTAAACATTAAAAAGGCGACAATTTCATTTAAAAATGTTGGTTTTGCATACAAAAGCAGTCGCCAAATTTTTGATAGGCTAAGTGTTGAGATTAAGGCAGGAGAAAAAGTCGGATTGGTAGGGCCTTCCGGCGCCGGCAAGTCAACGTTTATTAAGCTGCTTTCAAGGTACTTTGATGTCACCTCAGGAGAGATAGATATAAACGGTATAGATATCAGAAAAGTCACCCAAGATTCTCTGCACAAAAACATTGCCACGATTCCCCAAGATGTTTGCTTATTCAACCGTAGTTTGTTTGATAATATCCGCTATGGCAAAACCTCAGCCACCAGAAAAGAGGTTATTAAAGCGGCCAAGTCTGCCTCAGCCGATGAGTTTATCAAACAATTTCCGGCGGGATATGACACCAAGGTCGGAGACAGAGGCGTCATTTTATCCGGCGGTGAAAGGCAGAGAGTTGCCATTGCTAGAGCGGTGCTGAAAAACGCGCCGATTCTAATCTTTGATGAGGCCACTTCAGCCCTAGACAGCGAGAATGAAAAACATATTCAAAAATCCCTTTCCAAGTTGATGAAGGGCAAGACGGTGATAGCCGTTGCGCACCGCCTTTCGACTTTGAGAGAGATGGATAGAATTTTGGTCTTTGACAAGGGAAAGATAGTTGAAGAAGGCAGCCATGAGGAGCTGTTAAAAAAGAACGGCAAATATGCCAAATTGTTTAAGATGCAATCAGACGGATTCGTTAAGTGATAACGATTGCTATTATCGCAGGAGCTAAATTGCCACAGATGATGGATCTGATGACTTGTCTGTTTGATGAAATTGAGCTTTTCCTTTAAGGGAAGAAAAAAGTTCGGGGTCCGTTGTCGTAATCCAGGCCTGCACGCCGAGGTCTTTAATCTTATCAATCAATGCCTCTTTTTTCAGCTCATCAAGATGTGCGGCAACCTCATCCAAAAGAAGCACCGGAGCAAAACCTTTATGCAGGGTTTGGCATTTTGTCTGCGCCAAGATAATGCTTATAAGCAAAGACTTTTGCTCTCCGGTAGAACAAAGTTCCGCGGGCATCTTTTTCTTGCGATAAAAGACTTTGAAGTCGGTGCGGTTAACACCATCTACACTGTCGTTATATAAAACTTTTTTGCGTTGACGGCAAAGGAGCTCTCTATATTTGTCTTCAGCCTCAATGGCCGGCATAGAATCAAGCATCTTTTCTACTATGCCGTCAAGCTCCAGGCGCACGCTGGGGAAGACATCATCAGGCTCATTTTCAATAAAGGTATTAAGGCGGGCGATTTGTTCTCTTCTGGCCGCGGCAATGGCAACACCGGCCGCAGCCATATTCTCTTCCAGACTGGAAAGCCAATGATGGTCAGCTCTTCCTTCTTTAAGTAGACGATACCATTCTTTGTAAAGGTGGTCGAAATTGGCAGTGCGCTTAGCGTGCTCCATATCAAAAGCATAAACCAAGCGGTCAAGAAAACTTCTTCTGGGCTGGCTTCCGCCTCTAAACAAGCGATCCATTTGCGGTGTCAGCCAAATGGCGGATATATATTTTCCAAGCTCTGCCTGAGATGATATTTTATTGCCATCGATTCTCACGATTCTCCGCTCAAAAGAACGTAAATCATCTTCCTCATCATCGGCAGATTCTTTAAAACTTTGTTCTACCGCCGTGCCGATATTGAAGATATCGTCTCCTCGCAAAACTTCAGCGGCGATAGCCCAGTTGAGGGGCGAAATAATCTCCGGACGATATTCATCATTTTCAGAAATAACGATTCGCTTAACATCGGCCAACCTTGCCCCACGCAAACCTCTTCCCGGAGTAAGAAAAGATATGGCTTCCAGTATATTGGTTTTACCACTGCCATTCTCACCATGAACAATGATAATACCCGGCTCGGCGTTTATGCGCAAGAACTGATAGTTTCTAAAGTCAGTTAAAGTCAGGCGTAAGACGCCTGACTTTTCACGGTTAAAATCGCTAAATTTATAAACCGGACCGTCCATTTTATACACGCATCGGCATCAGCACATAAATAGCGCTGGCATCACTGGTATCATGAATAACGGAAGGCGATGATGCGTCATTAAAGGAGATACGAACAGTATCGCCCTTAACCTCTGCCAAGATATCCAGAAGATAGCGGAAGTTGTAACCAATCTCCAAAGGCTCGCTTTCATATTTGGCATCCAAATCTTCAGATGCATTACCAAGATCCGGACTGGAGGTTACGATTGTAACTTTGTTCTCATGAGTGAGAAGTTTGATGGCTCTGGTTCTTTCAGCCACAACCGAAACACGGTCAACGGCAGCGGCCAAGTCCTTAACATTCAGCTCCAGATTTTTATCGTTGTCGGTCGGAATAACTCGCTCATAGTCAGGATAAGTTCCATCAATCAGCTTAGAGGTGAGAGTAATATCAGCCAAAGAGAAACGCACCTTGTTTTCAGAAACCTCTACGGTAACATTTTCAACCGAATTATCATCCAAAAGTTTGCGAATTTCGGTAACGGTCTTGCGCGGAATAATAACGCCTTTCAGATTTTCAGCGCCTTGCGGCAGGGGCGATTCGACACAAGCCAAACGGTGTCCGTCAGTTGCAACAACACGCAAAACGCTGTTGGCCCCTTCTTTTTTGGCATGAACATACAAGCCGTTGAGATAATATCTGGTTTCTTCGGTAGATACGGCAAATTGAGTTCTGTCAATAACGTCCTTGAGCTCATCTTTAAGCATAACAAAACTGGTAGGCAGTTTGTCGCCGGAGATAACCGGAAAGTCTTCAACACCGATAGTTGAAAGGGAGAACTTAGAGCGTCCGGAAGCTATTGTGAGTTGGCCTTTTTCATCAGGGAATGTGAGCTCGACCTGGGAGCCGTCAGAGAGCTTGCGAACGATGTCATAAAGCATGTGGGCGGGAGCAGTAGTGGCACCTGTTTCACTGATTTTAGCATCAACGATTTCTGTAATCTCGGTGTCCATATCGGTAGCCTTGAAGCTGATACCATCACCCAAAGCCTCGATTCTAACATTGGATAAAACCGGAATGGTATTTCTCTTCTCAACAATGCTCTGAACATGGCTGAGAGTTTTCAAAAGATTAGCGCGTTCTATAACAAATTTCATTTTTTACGACCCGTAATATTAAGTTATTATTGGCTGTAATTCTAGCACAAACTCTGCAAATCAGAAGTCAAAACAATGAGTCGTCAACAACTTTTTAAATCACCTGGCGAGCAAGGCGTCCACAAAAAATCCCGGCCGCAAATTTTTTGGGGCCGGGATAGAGTAAGAAAGCTTTGTTTTAAGCCTCAAGCGTCCTTTTCAGAGCCTCAATGCTTTCGGCCAAAGATGCATCTTCAACAATCAATTCTTCCACTTTGCGGACGGCGTGCATAACTGTTGTATGGTCACGGTCAAACTTGCGGCCAATCTCCGGCAAAGAGCGAGAAGTAAGTTGTTTAGCCAAGTACATTGCAATCTGGCGCGGTCTGGCCACTGTGCGGGCTCTTCTGGAAGATTGCATTTCCTTAACCGAGATGTTAAAATGCTCAGCAACCTTTTTCTGAATTTCATCAATGGTTGTGCGTTTGTCGTAAGAGCGCAGCATATCTTTCAAGACATCTTGGGTCATTTCCAAAGTAATTTCTTTGTCTGCCAAGAGCTGAGAGTGAGCCACAACTCTGCGCAAAGCACCTTCAAGTTCACGAATATTGGAAGTGATTTTTTGAGCCAAAAACTCAGCTACTTTTGTTGGCAATTCAACACCGAGTTGTTGAGCCTTGTTGTTCAAAATACCCATTCTCAAATCAAAGTCTGTCGGGTGGATATCAGCCACCAAACCGCATCCCAAACGAGATTTTAATCTGGTTTCGATTCCTTCCAAATCAGCCGGAGATTTATCGGCAGAAATAATGATCTGGCGGCCTTCCTCAATGAGGGAGTTAAAGGTGTAGAAAAACTCTTCCTGAGTTGTGTCTTTGCCGCCCATAAACTGAACATCGTCAACCATCAAAACATCAACTGAGCGGAACTGCTCTTTGAAGGCTGTGGTGTCTTTGTAGCGCAAAGCACGAACAAATTTGTACATAAATTTTTCAGCAGACAGATAGACGATATTGCGGGTCGGATCTTGCTGTTTAATGTGCCAGGCAATAGCGTGCATAAGGTGAGTTTTGCCAAGGCCGACACCTGAATACAAGAACAAAGGGTTAAAGGAAATATTGCGAGATTCTGCAACTTTTCTGGCGGCGGCATAAGCAAATTCATTTGTTTTGCCAACCACGAAATTTTCAAAAGTATATTGCGGGTTCAGCGGCACGGACAAAGAGTCGTTAAGGGCGCCGTCATTGTTATTGGCGATTATAGAGTTGATGCCGGATTGGTAAATATTTTGCGGTGCCGGCGTGGAGGTTATTTTCTTAAGCAACGAGCGGCAAGTCGGGTTATAAAGGCTTGGAGTTTCCTCTCTGGTTGCTTGCACAATAAAATTAATGTTTTTGATAGCGGGGTTTTTCTTTTCCCAAATTTTGTGGATGCGATCACTGTAGTGAGTAATAACCCAGTTCCGCATGAAGCGTGTCGGAACACAAATATTCATAACGCCGTCAGAGAAAGAACCGAGGCTTAAAGGCTTCAACCAGCTTTCAAAAGCGGTATCGCCGACCTCATTTTTTAACTGGCTGCAAATCTGCCCCCATTGATCTTGAACAGAATTGTCGTTTATCATTGCTTCTTCAGCCATTTTCGCTCCCCAATTAAATCAAAAATTAGACCCCGAGTTAACATAATATGTTGTGCTTTCAAAGCCAGCTTCAACGTGCATACACACCACATGGCTATAAGAAGAGCCAACATAACATGCTATGTACATTTCAAGTTGGATTTAATAAAAACCAAACTTACCCCAACTTAAATAAGATAATCCCCATATCTCTGTTTTCAAGTGTACGTAACATATTTTTTTGTTAACAGATTCGCTTTTTGTTATTTGTCAGAGGGATCTTAACCTTACTGGTCGGACGGTATTTTCTTGATAAAAGTTCTTATCTTTTTTTTGATAAAATTCTTATCGGTATCCGTGATAAAAGTTCTTATCTGATTTCTTAACAAATTCTTAAAAAGTGATTAGGATGTTATCGACATTATTTTCAAATTACAACACAAAAACAGCAGAACATTTGCCGAACATTGCAATTAATTTTCTTGACATAGATTCTTTGCAGAGTCGCTGTAAACATGGCTTTTTCAGCACAAAAAAGCGCAAACCTCACATCTCCGTTTGTATTAAACGAAGCAGGTTTGCGCTGGTAATTCTTATGCTAAAAGTAAAGCTTAGAGAGCCTTAACTTTTTTAGACAAGCGAGATGTCGTACGAGCAGCGGTATTCATTTTGTAAACACCTTTGCGAACAGCACGCATCAACTCAGATTCTGCAACTCTAACAGCAGCAGCGGCTTGCTCTTTGTTTCCGCTCAAGATAGCGGCTTCAGCCTTTTTAACAAAAGTGCGAACGCGACTTCTGCGAGCACCGTTGATGATGCTTCTTTTATTGTTGCGAATAATTCTTGTTTTTGCCGATTTATGATTGGCCATTTTTCTTCTTCCATTATATCAAAAAGGTTACGAACAAATTTTTAAATGTAATGCTTTATAAACTCTAAGTGTCTTACAAGTCAACAATAATTTTCACCCTACGGGCGGATTCTCTAAATTTTTTGCGCCAATTGACTAATCATTTGCCGAAATTCTTCGGTATTGATGGAAAGTCGACAGCTTTTTGCCTCCAATTCGATTCCATTTTGTAGGTTCATGTTTTCAACCTGGCAGATGGTTTCTTTTGCCTGCATAACCGCTTGGTAGGGCAGAGAGGCGATTCTTTCTGCCACTTTGAGTGCCTCGGCAGACAAATCAGACAAAGAGACAACGCGGCTGATGAGTCCGGCAAGAGAGGCCTCCTCGGCAGAGATGGCTTTTCCGGTCAGAATAGCTTCCATGGTTTTTGCCTTACCGATTCTTTTGACCAGTTTAGAGCAACTGCCAAAAGCGGGCACCATTCCGATACTCACTTCCGGGTATCCGAATTGGGCGGAGTCTGATGCTAAAATGATATCGCAAGCCAAAGCGATATCACAGCCGATTCCCAATGCGTAGCCAGACACGGCGGCAATAAGGGGCTTGGAGCAGTTGGCGATTTTTGCAAATTCATCTTGCCAGGCTTTTAAGGCCAAACTTTGCTGAGAAATCTCTTGGCTGAGTTCCGGAATATCGATTCCCGCTGCAAAGAAATTAGCATTCCCTTTCAAAATAATTGCTCTGATATTGTCATCATATTCCCAAGTTTGGATTTGATAAGAGGTGTCGTTCAGCATTTCCAAGTTAACGGCATTTGAAACATCCGGACGATTGAATGTGATAATGCCGACACTTCCTTCCACTTCTGTAATGATGGTATTTGTCTGTTCCATGGATTATCTTCCCTACATTTTGCTTTTAACGGTAATGCGAACTTTGAGAGGCTTGGTGGATTCCTGAGAAATTTCGATAACTTCTCCTTCGCGCTCAAACACCAGAGTGGATTCTCTTTTGCCCTGATAAATCCAGCCCATTTGCGGCAGAGTTGATTTATAAAATTCCTGCACTTTTTTGAAAGAGAGGGTGTCACTTTCCAAAATAGCCTCAACCAAACGGCTTTCCTCGTTGCCGAAAGATATGGCATCATTTGGCAATTGGGTTAAACCTTCCATTACCGGCACATCTTCAAGCCCCTCAATAAAGGCGGCATGCGCCTGCAAGCTGAACAGAAAACCACATAAAAACAAAATCACATATCTCATTTTCTTCACACCCTATTTTTGTTTGGTCTGGCAATAAAAGGTTGATCGTCCGTCGATGATAATCTTTTTGATGCCGCCAGTTTTGCCGATATCACAAGAGCACCCCGGACAGCGTTGCCCTGTTTTATTGTAAACGCAATGTTGGTTTTGAAAATATCCCAAACTACCGTCCGGCTTTTCATAGTCTTTGAGAGTAGAGCCTCCGGCGGCAATGGCTTTTTCCAAAACGCAATGTGTTGCCTTAATAATTTTTGCGCACTCAGCTTTAGATATCATATCAGCGGTTCTCAGAGGAGAAATCTTGGCCTCAAACAAAATTTCTGAGGCATAGATGTTTCCGATTCCCACCACCAAAGATTGGTCAAGCAAAGCGGCTTTAACAGGAATTTTCTTCTTTTGCAGTTTGTCAAAAAGAAACCTAGGTGTCAATGCCTTATCAAAAGGCTCAAGCCCAAGTTTTGCAAAAAACGGAAGTTTATTTAGATTCTCTGTTGGTGTTGCGGTGAGCAAGCCAAACCTTCTGGGATCATTATAGACTAAAAAGCCGTTTTCGGTGCTAAAAATGATATGGTCATGTTTGCCTAATGGATTCGGGAGAGTGTCGGTAATCAATACCTTGCCGCTCATGCCCATATGCCAAACAAGGGTGTATCGATTCTCTAGATGAATAAGGATGTATTTTGCCCGTCTGCCATAACCGATGATTTTGGTGCCGCGGCAGATGCCGGGCAGATTCTCCGGCACTTTGATTCGTAAATTCGGCTGCCTTATGTTTAGGTCCAAGATTCGGCAATTGCCAATGGCTTTTTCGATTCCGTTTTTTATCGTTTCCACTTCCGGTAGTTCTGGCATTTTATCCTCGGTAAAAAGATTTGCTGATATTATAAATAAAAATTAAGACATTACAATTTATAAAAACGAGTTTAGCAAGGGCCGGGACATATTTTTAACATTGCCCTTGAAGGCAAAAGAGGCTATACTGCAAAGAATGTCTAAATGATATTGGAATAAAAATGATAAAAGGGCGCAAAAGACAAAGCAAATATTTCGCTCCGCAGAACGAGCATCAGGCTCACTGCTGTGATCATCCCGGCTGCAAAGAGGCGGGAGAATACCGCGCGCCCAAAGATCGCAGCTTAAAGAGTTACTATTGGTTTTGCCTAAAACACGTGCAGGAATATAATGCCAAATGGAACTACTATGACGGGCTAGATCCGGAGGAAGAAGAAAAACAAAATGCGCGCCGCCGTCGATTCCGTTTTGGCTCAAAAGTAAAATATAATTTTGGTTTTGATATCAATGGCAATTTTGAATTTTTTGATGACTACAGTCCGGACTACTCCATAATTAACGAAGCCCGGTTCAGTAAAGACGAAAGAACCTGTCTGGAGATAATGGAATTAAGTATAGAAGATTTGAGCATCGAGAACTTAAAAAAACAGTATAAGAAGATGGTCAAAAAATATCATCCTGATGTTAACCCCGGCAACACGGAAGCCGAGGAAAAATTCAAGATTCTCTCCACGGCATATAAGAGTTTGCTTGCAAAACTAGGCGCCTGATTCATGTGGAAAAGTCCTTTGTTTTTCTGGCAAAGGCAATTTAAAAAACATATAATCAAAAGCAGTAATCGAAACCTAAACAGAGCTAGAGAAAGCTCGGAGAATGGTGCAGATAAAGGGATTTTAAGAGCGAGAAAAATTCCAGTGTACAAAGGCGTACATGAATTTTGCGAGCCTCGTCAAAATGCCTCGTTATACGAGCTTTAGGGGAATTAAATGAGCGGAATTAGTTTAACTGCAAGCATGCGGTCGAATTTGCTGAGCCTGCAGAATATCAGCGGGCAGGTTTCCTCTACGCAAAACAAACTAGCGACGGGAAACAAAGTAAATTCCGCCATAGATAATCCCGGTTCTTACTATACAGCCCTTTCATTAAACAATCGTGCAGATGATTTGAATGCTCTATTGGATTCCATGGGGCAAGCGGTGAGCACGATAAAAGCCGCCACCACGGCGTTGGAAAGTGCAGCGGGTTTTCTGGAACAAGCCTCGGCAGTGGCGACACAAGCTCTTGAAACAGCCAAAGTTCCAAGCAAAGAACAACTTCAAAATATGGTGGGTGAA
>CASERH010000002.1 GCA_949290295.1 uncultured Pseudomonadota bacterium
CGCTTGAGTTGCACGGGCGCTCATTCGCCAAGGCTCACCGGCGCGCTCCCGCTCGCCTTTCGCTTGTAGTCGAACCCTCTTCTCCGAGGGTTCAAATCCCACCAATCTCTCAGTATTTACAACAAAACCCTGCACAAGGCAGGGCTTTCTTGTAAATGGCGGATAGGGAGGGATTCGAACCCTCGGTACCCTTTAGGGGTACACACGATTTCCAATCGTGCGCCTTCGACCACTCGGCCACCTATCCTCAAAAACAGAGCTTAAACTATCCTATGAAAAAAGATTTTGCAACAAATTTTTTCTGAAAAAAGATAGATTGCTGTTTTTTAGTTTACATATATGGCCAGCCAATAGTTTGAGTGATGATTACGTCATCTTCTTCCATACCCAAAACTTTAGCAATCATCGGGCGGTCAAAATATCCGCGAACCACATTATTTAGGCCGCGAGATGCGCAATAGAGGCCAACATTTTGGTAAGCAGAAGCGGCGGCCATGGGAGAATATTGAGAATCAGTTCCGGTATAGATTAAAGTCAAAGGCGATGTCTCAACAAAGTCCTGTTTTGCCAAATAAGAAGTGACATCGATATCGGAGACTTTTTTTATTGAATTGGCAGCGGCATCATATTCCCAGACACCATCTTTGCGAGCAGCAAACACACGCATGTTTTGCATATCTCTACCGGTTGGAACTGTTCGTTTTCCATCATGAGAGAACCCCCATGCAGCATACAAAATCTCGCTCAAAGTCTGGTCATCAATAGCCTTGGGGCTGAATTCCCTGATAGTCTGCCGACGAGTAATAGCCTCCATCAAAGGGATTCCTCCTTTTGTATCAGGGGCGGGAAGTTTAATTTCTTCAAGAGCAAAAGCTTCACTGCTAAAAGCCAAAGCCAAGGCAAATACAGATAAGATTTTTTTCATGATGACAGTCCTTTCATAAAATAATAACCAATCATAAGGCTGTTTTGCGTACTTGTCTATTTAATTAACCAACTTTTAAACCAATAAGAGTATTATTAAGAATGTATAAAAACTCTTGCAAATCGGCACGTTATGTGCTAAACGAATGTTCATAAAACTATGGATTTCTGCAAATGATAATTGATAGTAATAACAAGAAGCAAAAGAGTATTTTAACCAACAAGTGCTTTTATCAAACCACGGCACGGATTATGCGTGATTTTGAGGAAAAAGGTTACGCCAATGCCGCCGATGAGACTGCCAAAGTTATTGCCGCCTATCATGATATCGTCAAAAAGAGAACCAAAAACAACTTCAATACAGACTACAACAATGCCTTCAAAAGGATAGATACGGCGATTCAGTCTTTGGCCAATCAGGTATTTTATGATTGCGATAAAAAGAGCTTGGATTATGCCTATCACTCATTTGAGGAGTTTGACCATATTGGTGCAATTGTCACGCGCCAAAGGGCCAAAAAAGGCGTTCTTTAATACTTCTCTTTGCCAAAATTCCGTGCACTTTTGCAACAACATGGTTGCAAAATATGATGTTATGTTTTACTGATAAAGTATTACTAATACTTTTAAGGATTAAATATGAAAAAACTATCTCTGATTGGGTGTGGCCGCTGGGGCACTTTTTTGGGCTGGTATGCTGCCAACTATTGTGGTTTTGATGTCGATATGTATGATATTCCGACCTCGCCGAATTTTATAGAGCTGAGAGATACGCGCAAAAATGCCTATCTGACACTCTCCGATAACATGCACCTATACGATAATCTGGCTGCAGTCTTGAAGAATGACATAATTATAATTTCCATTGGCTGCCAATATTTCAGAGGTTTGTGCAAGGAGCTGGCAGCTTATGACCTGAATGGTAAAACTTTCCTGCTGGCAATGAAGGGCTTGGAAGAACCGGGCGCCACAACCATGCTGGATGTTATGCGCCAAGAGATAAAACAAAACATCCATATTGCCACATTGGGTGGTCCCGGCCATGTTCAAGATTATATGAAAGGTGTTCCTTCTTGCGCCGTAATAGATAGTGATGAAGAAGAAACCAAAGATAAGATGATAAAGCTATTATCAAGTGATTTGATAAGATTTTACTATGGCGCTGACTTGGTTGGCAATCAGATTGGTGCGGCCCTAAAAAATGTTATAGGTATTGCCGCCGGCATTTTAGACGGGCTTGAGTGGTATGGGCTCAAAGGTGCTCTGATGGCCAGAGCTCCGGTTGAAGTCGGCCGCTTCATCAAACATTTTGGCGGCAACCCGCAAACGGCATATGGTTTATCGCACTTAGGCGATTATGAGGCGACATTGTTTTCAAAACACAGCCACAACAGAACCTTTGGCGAGAAGTTTGCCAAAGGAGAAGACTTTGGCAAACTGGCCGAAGGAGTGCCGACCCTAAAAGCGGTCAAGAACATTGCTGATAAGGAAGGTATAGATATGCCGATATGCCAAGCACTATATCGCGTGGTTTATGAAGGAGCCGATATCAAATCAACCATTCGCGGTATGTTTGAGAGAACTCTCAAGCAAGAATTTGAAAAATTATAATAAAAAGCCCGCCAAATGGCGGGTTTTTTATTAAAGCAAGAAAGTTTATTTTCCGGATTTAATCCTTTCAATAAGCTCCTTAACAGAAGGAATTCCGTTTCGATACAGAGGATCTGTTGCAAAACGGTAAACCTGATGCCCGGCAAACAAAAGATTATCGACAATACTGCCGTTATGGCTGACATCATACAAGGTTTTATGAATACAATAAGAACGCGGATCCGGCAATCTTCCGGTAGAACCCCGAGCCTGAGACCAAGAAGAAAACTGGCATTGAGATAGGCAACCAACACAGTTTTTGCGATCTTCTTTCATCTGCACCCATTCATCAGGCGTTAAGAAAACAACTGTGCCATCAGGAGTTTCTTTGATTTCCGTAAAGCCTGCCTTAATTTGGTTCATGGCTTTCTCACTGTCCTGCGGGCGGATAAAGATCACCTTTGTCTCGCTCATGTTAAGGGGTTGAGAAAACTCTTCCGTCGCTTCATGAGAGAAAGGAACCTCACCTTGTTTACGCTCAATCAAGCGAGAAAGGAAAGTGTTCTTAATTGCAGAAGAGAAGAACCCTGTAGGGCTGAATTTTTGCAAAATAACATCACCCTTTTTCACCTGCAACATCAACTTTTTCCAGGCGTCGCTGATAGGGCTTTCTTTGGTAATCATTGGTCTGGTACCAAATTGGAAAGCAATCTTACCAATATCTGGGTTATCAATATAATCCTGCCAATCGTCCAAGGACCAAATGCCTCCGGCCAAGATAATGGGTTTTTCTTCCAAGCCCAAACTATTCATGAGTTTGCGGAGTTCCACAATGCGCATATAAGGCGTCTGCGGTTGGTTAGGATCCTCGGCATTAGACAATCCGTTGTGTCCGCCGGCCAACCACGGGTCCTCATAAACAACGCCGCCCAAATATTCAACAAATTTATTATAGGCGCGTTTCCACAAAACATGAAAAGCTCTGGCAGAAGAAATAATCGGGTAATAATATACCCCAAATTTCGAAGCCAATTCACCCAGGTTATAAGGCAATCCGGCGCCGCAAGTTACACCATGAATAAGGCCTTTGGCTTTTTCCAATACACCGTTTAAGATTTGTTGAGAACCGGCCAGCTCCCACAGCATATTGATATGAATACGTCCCTTTCCGCCGGAAACCTCATGAGCGATCTGAGCTTGGGCCAAACATCCCTTAATGGATTGCTCAACCATCTCTTGATGGCGGGAAGGTCTGTCTTTTTTGAAATAGCGTTCAAAAATAACATTTCCTTTTTCATCGTAATAATCAGGGCTGACACCGGAAAAAGTTCCGACACAATTCTCATGCGCCCAAGCGCCTGAAGAACGGCCGTCGCTACCGTTAATACCCTTGCCGCCCTCAATCAGGGGCAATACTTCCTTTCCGGAAATGATAATCGGATTAAGATTTTTCAATTTTTTATCCTCTGTTGCAACCATATATTGGTAAATATATAGCAAGGTTAAGGCGCTAATTCAAGCAGATTTTTTGGAATATCATTAACAGAGACCAAAGCGATAATAATACAAATCAGAGCATATACTTGCAGCATATCGGTTACACCTTTGTTCTTAAAAGGTGGAAATATATCCTGATATTTGTGTATAAGCTCATGAATTCCAAGCATCAGAAAAGTTGCCAAGATGGCTTGCATACCAACCCCGATATCCAGCCAAAAACTTTTTGTGAGCAATAACAGTTTGTAAAGAAAGCCAAAAAACAATAAATAAGCGCCGATAACCGCAACGGAAATCTTTTGCATTTTAGTATCAAAGGCAAGTGTCATCGACATTGATACCGCGGATTTTCTCAGGTGTTTGTTTTTGCTTTTTGAGATCATGCATATCATGGTAGAACTTATCTTCCATAATGCATAGACCACAGCCTTTTGATGTAAAATAAACATGATTGGGATTATTTTTGCATTGGCGCAAATGGTGCATCAATTTCCACAAATGCTCTTGCCATTCATAAGCGCTCGGACGATTCCCTCCCTTGGTAAAGGCGCGCTCAAACATCTCCAAAGTGTCTTTATCAAAATATTCATGGAGGCTGTAAGGGTGTGGGGCCTGATATTTATCTGGCCACAAACCGTAAGCATAGTGATATTGCTCAATACGATTTTGGATAGTGAGCATTTCGGCATCACTTTTACGCGGCGAGCCGGAAAACGGATGAATACCGTTGTTGAGCAGTTTAAAGATAATGACAGCCAGCGCAAATTTATCTTGTTCTTCCCCCATTTCCTGGCAAGAAAGGTTCATTCCCTCAGGGTAGATATATTCTTCGCTGACAAACTCTGCCGGATAGCGACCTTTTTCTCCTTTGATGGAAAAACCGTCGCAGTCAACCATTGCCACCAGCATATTGGCTTTATAAACAGATACATTAGAGGGTTTAAGATCCACAATATAATGTCCGCATTTATGGAGAGATGTTACCATGGCGGCAACATTATAGGCGGCAAAAATGCGGTAAGCATATTTTTCGGAAAGGCCAAGTTTTTTTCTGGTTGCCTTTTGCATCAGGTGGTCCAGGGAAACAGCCTCGTCCATATTAATAAGCGGCATCAAATAGCCGACACAAAAACCTTGCTCATCTTCGAGCAACGCCTCCGGCCAAGCAATTTGTGTATAAGAAACCCCATCGGCTTCCACCGGTGGAAAATGGGGCTTGTTTAGGAGCATCGCCTCGAGCTTTTGGCGGTTTGTCTTGCTCTTATTGGTGTTATGAAAGATTTTTGCAACCAATTCCGGGCGGTTCTGAACTTTGTAGATTTTACCGGAGGCTCCGCCACGATTAATCATCTCGCCCAAAGATATTTTCCCAAAGGAGTGGTCGGCATATACGGCATTAAAAATCATGGGATCAGTCATCTTAGTCCACCTTTATCCACACCAAAGTTTTGTCATCGGGATTGATGCGCTGAGCCCTAGGAGTATTAAGAGTGTTGGCCAGAGCCTTGACGGCCTTTGTCTTGCTTTGAGCCTCTGCCAAGAAACGGTCTATAGGAGCAACAAAACCCTGTTCAATTTTCTTAAAATCAGGAGTGAAGGAAAAACTGGCCACCCCATCGCTCATCAATAATAACCTTGAGGCGTTTTCAAAAAAAGTCAGCCGCAAATTTTCAAGCCATGCCTGTTGAGTATAAAAGAAAGTTTCGCAGGTAAAGTTGCCGTTTTCTGGTCTAGAGGCCACAAAGTCGCTATAATCACTGCGCACGGCAATGGCGGCACCATCCCCTATATGAAAAAACACGCCCTTGTTGCCGCGGCACATAACTCCGACCAAAGTTGCGGCAAAATCGGCGATTCCCGCTTCAGATTTTGAATGGTTTAGGCGATGGAGCATCAATTTTTCTCTAGCCAATTTAATGGCAGCCTTAATCTTTTCCGGCGCCTTTGCAAAATCGGCATTTTTCAGCAGATCGCAAATTGTTGAGCAAATGATTTTTGCTCCGATTTTTCCGAGTTTTGCAGAGCCGGCACCGTCGGAAACAACAGCCACCAGATTCTTGCCCACAACATGCTTAAAACAGTCCTGGCAAGGAAGTTTCCGATGATGGTGCAGAGCGCCGGTAACACTGGCAGCCACTATTTTAGGGCGTTTTTTAGTTTTCATCCCATTCCCCGGTATCTTCAAGCAAATCAGGCGTGTTGGGAGCGGCTCTTGAGATGCAGGAAACACTGCGGCTGAGCCACAAGAAAAATTCCGTAAATTTCAACCCAGTCAGGCGTTTGGGCGCGATGGTAGAAAATTTGGCCAATTTTTCAAGGTTAGCACCCTGTGTTCCCACGGCATGAATAACAACTTTTTTGTTTTCCTGAGCTATACGGCACTTTTTAGCAACAATTTCCCAGTCATAATCTGTTGGCTCTCCGTCGCTGATAAGAAATATCCAAGGGCGCTTAGAGGTAATGCCGCAGCTATCATAGAGGCATTTTTGCTCCTCAATTTTCTGCAAGGCCAATTCCATGGCTTTCCCAAGCGGAGTAAGTCCGCCGGCTTCCATGGTGGGTGCCTCAAAATTCATGGCGTCAATCCAATCAGAAGATATAACGGCTTCGTCTTTGCCAAAGGCTTTAATAATCAAAAGTTGCACGCGAGAACTGGCATCAATATCGTCCTTAAGTTCTTTTTCCAGAGCTTTGAGGCCGGCATTGAGCTGTTTTATAGGTTCTCCGCGCATAGAACCGGAGCAATCCAAAACCAACACACAAGGAGTGCGTTCATTGGCGTTATCGGCAAATTCCACATAAGGAATGAGTTCATTTTCAATATCACCTGCAACCATGGTTCATGCTCCTTCCTATTCTTTAGGATACGTATGAGGATATCCACTGCCGGGTACAGGCTCCGGAGCGGCCATTTTCCCGCAGGAACAAAGAATAATTGAGCAAAAGAGCATCAAAAAACATAAATACTTTTTCATAACCATTCCTTTACTTGTTATTTGCTATAGTATAGATATATAGCGAACAAGAGTTAAGTAAAAATTAAGTTATACAGAGAAATAGATGATAAAAAAGATATTGATGCTTGGCTTGTTACTTTTGTGGAGCGGAACTGCCGCTGCCAAAAGCGGGTTGAATATTTTTGCCTATCCGCGGGAGGCTCCGCAAACGCCGATTTACACGGCAGATGGCAAGGCTATCAAATTGGGGGATTTCAAAGGCAAATTTCTGCTGGTGATGTTTTGGTCTCGTTATTGTGCTCCCTGTATTCGTGAGCTAGATGAGATAAATACTTTTGTTAACAAAACCAAAGACAACGGAATAGAGGTCTTGTTGGTATCTCAAGACGATGAGTGGACCATGCCCGGAGAACAAGATGCACTCCTAAAGAAATATGAGGCTCCTGATGTAGTTTACTACACCGATAAAGAAGGTAAGTTGGCCGGAGATTTTGGAATATTTTCCTCTCCACATACTGTTTTGGTAAACCAAAAAGGAGAAGAGATTGGCCGCATAAGCGGCTCGGTAGACTGGGAAGATGACGATGTTATTGAATATATTTATAAAATAAAAGCGCAACAAGGGCAAGAAACAGATGCCAAATAAAATTTACATAAGTTGGGAAGATTTTCACGCTGATGTCAAACAGCTTGCAACAAAAATAAAGGAAACAGGGAAGTTTGACCGAATAGTGGCAATCAGCCGCGGCGGGTTAATCCCCGCCGGCATATTGGCTTACGAGCTTGATATAAGGAATTGCGATGTTATCAATATGTCAAGCTATGACGGAGAGATAAAAAGACAAGACACCGCCGTAGAAATAAAAGGACTATTGGCGGGAGTAAATGAAAAAACTTTGATTGTTGATGATCTCTCAGACAGCGGCCGCACCTTAGAATTGTTGCATCAACAATATCCAAAGGCCGTAAGGGTATGCGTGTATACCAAGCCAAACGGGCAAAAATCTTGCGAGATATTTGCCAAAAGCCTCCCCAATCAGTGGATTGTTTTTCCCTGGAACTAAGAAACATCCATAAAAATAGGCAGGCCTCTAGCCATACGCGTCATTTGCGTCTCAATAGATGTGCCTAAATTGAGTTTTCCTCCTTTGATGATACCCCTGACCTGGTCACCTTTAGTGGTGTCTGGATTAGCAAAAAGAAAAGAAACCGAAACTCTTTTAACAGAGGTCCCCACTAAAGATTGGTGCAACACCGCAAGCATTCCACGGGAAAAAAGATCATAGGCCAAATCTTCGCTCATGCCGCCGGCTGCGGCATATTTAACGGTAGATGTAATAGCATCAGTCACATTGTTGGCGTGAATTGTCGAGAGCACCAGGTGTCCGGAGGTTGCCGCGCGCAAAACCTCACTGGCCGTATCAGGGGTTCTGATCTCACCCACCATGATATAGCGAGGCTTGGAACGTAATGCGGATTTCAATGATGCTCCCCAATCCCCATTGACAGGCTGGGTCTGTTTGCACAAGCCAAGCCCTCCACTGGGAGTTGTGTAAACGCCATCCAAAGGTTGTTCATTGGGGTCCTCAATAGTATAAGCAAACCCCCCTTCCGTAGATAGATAATCCTTAAGCAGGCTTGAAATAGAGGTGGTTTTTCCCGAGCCGGTTGGCCCGCTCCAAAGGATTAAACCAGATGCATGCTTAAGGGCTAGGAGGTATTTTTCTAACTGTTTAGGGTATCCTAAAGATGCAAAATCCGGAACTTGTGCTGGCATACGTCTGGCACAATACTGGATACCGTCTAAAGCGATTGTCCTTTCCACACGATAATAAATTCCATCATATATAACAGAGTAACTTGGATTTTTTCCATCCCAAGAGGACTCAAGCAATTGGTAAAACTTATCAAAATCATCAGGATTAAACCGCATTAAAGCATTAACCGTTTGTTTGTTGGGAATAAAAGCTTCCCTCTTAGGGGTAATGTAAATATCGGAAAATTTCATTTCGGTAATGGTTGTCATGGTAAACCTCTTTGCATAAAGGACTAATCTCTCAACAGCATATCAAGTATATATTAACAAAATGCAAATCTACAAGAAAAGGGAAACAAAAAAGCCCCACCCGAAGGTGAGGCTTTTAATAAAATCAGCTATTAGTAATACGTCCACTGGATAGCATTACCGACGGCGTCCGTTGCATTAGAGCAAGCAGCTGCAGCAGTGGCAAGTCCGACAGGCATTTGGTCTACGGTGATAGTATCTGCAAAAGAAGTCACCTCGGTCTTTTTCTTACTACCTGGGCCAATAGCTACGGAAACCAAACCAGAACCGGCCTGAGCACCCCAGTCAGCAGTAGCCAAAGAAACACAAGCCTCTTGAGTTAAGCCGGTATACTGGACATAGAACTGACGAGTATCACCACCGGGGTTTCCAATAAATACGGCACCCTGATAAGCATTAGCAATAGCAGTGGTTGAATCAGGATCCCTCATGTCGCCCGGAATAATACCCATATTAATGGCAATACTTTCGCTCAAATCAGCATAATCCACACTGGAGGCAAACAAAGAACGAATGTTCATAACCAACATAGAAATTTGATCAAGCGTCTTGTTTACACGATATTTAGCCATCGCCTTAGAATAACCGGAGATACCACCAATCGAAAGCACCCCGATAATCGCGAGCACGCCAAGCATCTCCACCATTGAACGCCCGGACTGCTCATTTTTATATAAAGTATTCATAGTATCTCTCCTCAATTCACTTTGTTTATAGTTTAACTATAACAAATTAATAAATTATGAACAATCTTATCCTTAGTCATAAAAAAACAGAAAAGGACATGACTAAAGTCATAATTTCACTGTTCATAGTGCCAAATTATCGTGTTATTCCCTTTACAAACAGCTTTAGCTCTATTTTTTTGTATTGGCAAACCATTTTTTTCATCATCCCACGTAAAAGGCTGACTCTGCCCATCACTAATCACCGAAATTTCTGAAATTCCCAACCAAAAATCCCGAGAAAATTTAAAGCTGGCTAAACCAACACACTGTTTTTTATTTAAGTCTTTATAAATAATATCAAAATGACGCGAGCCAGGCATTAAGACATCTGCATTGAGACCGTTCCCGACCAACACAGGGTTACCAAAATGTCCGACCAATTGATTATTCTCCAGCATTTTATTGGGATAAATATTTTTGTCAAGCACCATTTGCGTACTTAACCCCCAGTAATCAGGTCGATTTTGATAATAACGACGAATATTGTTTGCCAGCTGTTCAATTTCCGTTGCGGCCTCTGCTGTCCCTGAATTTTCCTGAGCAAAAAAGAAGCAACTGGAAAAAAGGCACAAGAACAACAGAGCCAATACCCCCCAAAATACCCTATGGTAAGATTTAGCTAACTGCAAAAGATTAAGACATTTTTTTCTGATATCCATCCTAAGCTCCACTTCCCATGCTGCTGGTAATTTGGTCTTGCATTTCAAAGGTTCCCATAACAGCCCAAGCAATAACGGCACCGATTGAAAGCAAGGCGACCATGTTCAATAAACCAGCCTTTTCTTCAATCATATAAACAGATTCTTCCAGCCAGTCGTTTGCCAAGTTATCAAGAGCTTCTTCAAAATTATCAAGTTCTGAATAGATCTTGAGATCGCCGATGATTTCCGGATCAGGGAATTTTAGTCCAGTCTTATCAAGGGCTTGCCCCAAGTTATCACCGTTATTAATAAAGACCAGAGTTTTATCAATTCGTTCTCTAAGGTAACGGTTTGCGTCTCTACGTAATGCGCGCATAGCAGTAGAAACAGGAGTTCCTCCCTTTACCAGAGCAGAAAGAGCCAATAGCCAACTAATGCCGGTAAAAACCTTATACAAAGACCAAGGTGGCACGGCATCAAAATAAACCCTTATTTTGCCGGTCCAAATACCGATAGTAAAATAGATAATAGCCATAGCTATTGGCAAAGAAGCAAAAGCAATAGCCCAATTATCCTTAATCCAATCAGACAAGTTGACCAAATCTCTGGCCATACCACGCCAAACGACATTAGGAGCGGCATCAATCATCGGCGGCACCATATAAACGCCGATAGCATAAATAATCAAAACTGACATCATCACCAGAAAACTCGGATAGGCAATTGCGCCAACAATCGGCCGAATCATTTTGGTAGAGCCTTCTGTTACCTTAATCAGGTTTAGCAAAGCACTTTCCAAATCTGAAACATCACCAACAGAAAGCATCAAACGCTCTCTGGCCGGAGCCCAACCTTTCAAGGCGTCCGAAAAAGTTTTACCGTTATTTAATGCTCTGCCCCAAGAGGCAATAGCAATAGCCAAGGGCTCACCGGGATTTTTTCCACCGTTACTGGCGGTGTCGTGCAACATATCCAAGGCATCCATCAAAGAGAACCTGTTTTTCATCAGTGATGCAATTTTTCGATAAAGTTTTAACCTTGTTTTGTTAGAAAACTGAATAATCATTTTAGCATAATACTCTTCAATGATATTGAGTTTCATCATTGCTTTTTGAAGAGATTTAGATTTCTTTTTGATATCTTCAGCCATATCTTAGTATCCTTTAATATACAGGGCGTTGATCCATTAATCCGCACCAACGTTCGACTTCATCAAGATCGATCAAGCCTTTGAGCATTCGTTCAATAGCCGCTTCTTTCAATGTGCGTCCGTTCAAATCACTGGTCCAGTAGTCAATAGCTTTTCTGGTTTCACCCTTTATCATAAGTTCCAAAAAAGTTGCATCCGGAAGAATAATTTCAGGCACGCTCATTCGACCTTTAATTCCCGTATTGTTACAATACTTGCATCCGGGACCGCGGACAAAGGTATTCTCAATTCCGAAATCTCCAAGAGCAACCTTAAGCCTCTGTACAGATGGCTCATTAAGCTTTTCTTTTACAGAGATACGGCAGTGAGGACAAAGTTTTCTAAACAAACGTTGAGAAATCAAGCCTTTCATCAATTCTGGGTCAAGAAGTTTAAATGTCTCCACGCCCATATCGCGCAAACGTGTAAGAATAGCAGGTGCGGAGTTTGCGTGCAATGTCGTCCAAACTCCGTGTCCGGAAAGAGCTCCTTTAAATGTTAACTGTGCGGCAGACAAAGAGCGCACCTCACCAACCATCATAACATCAGGGTCAGAGCGCAAAGCAGCAGACAAGGCTTTTGTAAATTGTTCGTCTTTTTCTTCCTCAGTGTTTGCATTAGTCACCGGCATCTGTCTGGCCCCCGGTATAGGATACTCAGGAGGGTCTTCCACGGTAATTAGGTTGATTTCATAATTTTTTTCTTGCAACAGCTTAATCATGTTGCGTTGCAACGTGGTTGATTTACCTGATCCTGTTGGTCCGGCAATAATGCTAAGCCCAACCGGAACCGCTCGCAATCGATAAAATAAGTTTTCTTCAAACTCACCAAAGCCGAGGCTTGCCAGATCTCCGGAGCCATCAGGGTTATCATCGGCATAAAGCAGTCGCATAACAAGGTATTGAGAGCCAAAAGCAATAGGGTTGAATTGCAAGCGAATAGCCAAAACATTGTGAGGAAGCATTAGCTTACCTTTAGAGCCACGTAGCGGCGTAGAACCTAATTTTTGAGCGCCCTGGAATTCATTTTGGGCATAGTTCGAGTCAGATACATCCGCAGAGGCAAAAGCGGCTCGAACAAAAGACTCCCCCCAATCTTTATTGTATTCCATCTCGGTTGTCATCATACCATTGATACGAAACATAATTTGGGTACTATCAGCAACAATAACGTGGACATCAGAAACTTTCTGTGCTGCAGCCCTTGCAATGACATTGACAAAGTCCTTTTGCATCTGCAGCTGATCAAGTTCACTGTCTTCCTTAATGTCGACAGCCGCTTGAGCACGTTCACCGATACTATAAATTGCGTTGATTTCGTTTTGTGAAACATAAGTGGGTTTTAAGATGTTGAGCTTTTTCTTTCGCGCCAGAACCTCAAAACTCAGGACACGTCCGTCAAACTTGTGCGTCTCAACAACCAAGAAGCGTCCGTCAGAAAACAATGCTAATAACCTTCTGGTATCATCATTAATAACCAAAGAAGATCCTGGTAAGGTCAACAACTTGTTTCCATTGGAAAAATATGTTTCAGTGATGGAGGATTTTTTCTGAGGGTCAACGCCTGCCCGCTCTTCAGACGAGGACAAAGCCCCAATACCGGAGGTCGAAACATCCGTTGAGCTATCTTCTAATTTCTCCTCTTGTTCATCAGCCATGGCGCGCTACCTGGCAATCATAGACTTTCCAAGCCCCGGAATTCCAACACTCGTTGCAAAAGCCGGTTTTGCCTCTGGCTGCTCAGACACCTCCGGCAAATCAGGTGTTATTGTCGGTTTAGGCTGTTCCATTGGCAAAATACCTCCTGCAGCAAAGTACAAATAATCTTTTATCCCATCTTTATCAGCTCGAACATAAGTCGATGTGATTTCATCTATCACGTGTCCGCTTTGCAGAGATGTCCCCTTTTTAACATAAAATGGCGTTCCGTCTTGGTTAATTAATTTTGCGATAAGTTCACCGCCTTGCCCTCTAATTTCCATAACGGCATACATATTTGCCAACTTTAATTCAGGAACAGTAACTTCCTCAGAAGCCTGAAGCGTTGTCGCCACACTCTCAGCTCCTGCGGCATCCCCTTCAGCAAAAGGATTCCTTTTTTCCATTTCTCGTTCCTGAGCTTCAATCCTGGCTTTCAAGACAGAAATTTTTGTTTGTAAATTGTCAATTTCTTTTTGGTAGGCGTCAATCGTCTCTGTTGATTGGGCAGAGGCCTGATCAATATTAGTCTGAATGGCCTTTAACTTAGTTTTCATGTCATTCAACAGCCCAGCATTATCCTCTTTCAGTGCGTCAATTTGCTTATAAAGCGCGCCTTCGTGAGCAATCCATTCTTGGTTGGTCGCCAGCATACTGTTTTTATAGGCATTCAACAAACGCTCCTGGCGCTCCTTTTCAAATTGAATATCCAATTCTCTTAATTTCTGTTGTTCTTGCAATACCTTTTGTTCTTGTTCTTTTTCCCATTCAATTTTACGCCGTTCTTTTTCTTCAGCCTTTTCTTGCTCCTGAATAAGCGCCTGTTTACGCTGATTTTTGATGGCTTCAATTTCATTTTTGATCTTTTCCCGGCGCAGCTCAAGGTTAAGCAGAGCCGTTTGCCGTTCAATATCTGTCATCTGTGAAAAAAGAGTATTGTCAATTTCGCCATCATCAGCATCAAGAATTTCCATACTTGTTTCCGGTTGGCTCAGTACCTGTGTAGGGGCTGCGGAAGGTGCCGTACTCGCAGCGAGTTCATTCGTTACAGGCAGAGACGGAGACGTTTGGTCAGGCGCTTGAGACGGAGAGATTTTTTCACTGCCAAACAAGGGCGCATTTGATGGAACACTGGAAGATGTCCCGTCATCTTCATCAAACATAGCCTCCTCAGACAGAGAAACCACCCCCTGAGCATACAAAAGGCTACCATCAGCCATCATAAATAAGGCTAAAGCAGATACACCCAAAACATTTCTTATTTTATAAAACATAGATTATCCCCTCGTAATGCCAGATTTTAGTTTTCGGCGAATATGAAATAAGTTTAATTTCAACTCCTGAATATTTTGTTAATAATTCAATCCAAGTTTGCGGATTATATTCAGAATTCAAAGAAAATTGAAGTGTCCTATAAACATTTCCAGTAGAAGACTTTGTTGAGCCGTTAGAAAAAGAGATCTTTACTCCGATAGACTGGAAGGTATCATTTAGTTCGTCTTGCAAATCCATAAGAGTTTTCTGCGGAGGATTCAACTGTTCTTCAGCCTTTGGCAAGGAAAGAGTTGCCGAAAGAGATGTCCCATCAGCAGAAAAACTATAACCCGAAAATCTGAGGCCACTGTCGTCAAGAGCTCTTTTTGCCCAAGAAATTCTTCCCACATTTCTTCTCCAACTGGTAACGGCGCTTCCGTTAGAACAAGAAATATTTCCGATATCCCATCCTGGAGGCAAAATCCCATTCAAATCAATAATACTCTGTTGGCAGTTAACCATAACCTCTTTCGCGTTTGGAACTTTTTCCCACGGTTTTACCTCCACGACGGGAGCTGCTTTTTGCACAACCTTGGGCTTGACCGGCACAACAACAGGCCGAACGGTCGGGGTTAGAAAGATTGTATCAATCAAGCTGGATAACAGCCAAAGCCCGACCACCGCAGAGATGGCAATAACCATGAAGAGCTTCGTTCCCCGCAAAGCCTTAATTTTTTGCAATTTAGACTTTGCTCCGCGCATAAGCAAGTCGCCGAGATCAAGCTCCTCAGTTTCCTCAATGGCCCATTCTTTAGGCGCAATTTTTTTGCCCCAGTCTGGCACCGCCAGCATAGACATAAACTGGCTTTTAGCCTCCTCCTCATCCAAGAAGAGCATGTCTCCATCTGAAAGGATGATGTCGTTACGCACACACACATACCACCAGCCCTCTTGAGTTTTGAAGACCGCAATATAGGAACCGATATCGTACAATGCCGTGGCCAATGCTACTGCACCAACGGTCTCTCCATTTTTGTAGCCCTCATGAGAAACACAAATACCAAACTGAGGAGCCTTTCCCCCTTTTATGCAGAAAAGATCAGCCCCCTCTAATACGCCCGCGGAAGCCTCCTCAACTTCCTGGAAAGGGTCACTGGCATTTTGCAGAGGTTGCCAAAACAAACTGGTTGCATAAGTTGTTCCGTCAACCGTAATTGATGTCCCCCATGTCTTTTTGGCGGAGGCCTTTTCTATATCATCATCAAGCAGTTTGGCTTCTTCAAGCACCAGTTTTCTCCTAGTTTTTTATCAGTTCATTGACATTCTGGATTCGGGGGACAACGGATTATCCAAAACCACCGGAGTCAATATGATAACCAGAATGCTGCGCTCTTTCTCCGCGTTGGCAATGCCGCCAAGCAAAGAATTCTCAGCTGAGCCGGTTCCTTCTTTTGTGGTGGAGTTGTTCACTCTTTCGTATCCTGTCAGGATAAGCGATTCACCGGAGGTCATAGCCACTTCTTGTGTAAACGCACGAGACTCTATATGAGGGTTCTGAATATATTGGTTTTCATCTTCGGCACCAAACTCAACCTTATCCAAAGAAACAAGGTCAGACAGTGTCATGTTAAACATCACGAGCATCCTGCCATGTTCCAAAATTCTCGGTAAAACATCAAGTGTAAAACCTGTTTCTACCTCTTCAGTCGTTACCGAAATATCATAGTTATCACCCGTAGTTCCGCTATTTGTCTTTGTCATCTCGGCAATATAGTTTTGCTTTTGAGTAACCTGTATGGGAGCCGGTTTGTTGTTGAGTGTTGTGACCGTGCCGCTGGTTACCAAGCTGGTGTTGTTGCGTTGGGACAGAGCCTTAACGGCGGCATCAGCCGTCCAGTGGTTGTTAAGAATTCCCCAGCTCAGTGTGTTCCCGACAGATTCTGCAGAACTGATACTGGTCGATCCGGTTACTCCAATAGAAGTGACTCCATCCTTAAAAGTAGCGCTTAAATCCAATCCATAGTTGTCCGTATCAGAAATTGTCACTTGTAATACTTTAACGCTGATAGCTACTTGTCGTGAAAGCCGGGCATTTTGTTCATTTATGTATTTTGCAACTTTCTTGATATCGTTAGGAGTTGCCGTCAAAGTGATGGTTCCATCTGCCGGAGACATCGTCAGCTTTGCTCCATCACTAATCATAGACGATATACTTTTCTCAAAATTTCCCCAAAGTTCAACCTCGGCAGAATTGTTCAAGCTAACGGAAGAGCTCCCGCCTCCGCCGCTTTGGCTACCGCCGACGGTAACCGTAAGGTTTGGCTTTGTTGGCAGACTATACACGACAAAAGTCTTGGTGATAAATTTATAGAAGTGAATTTCTTTCTTTTCATATTTCCACCAAATTCCAAAGCGAGAAGCCACCTCATCTAATAGGCCGCTCAATGGTCCCTGATAAGAAACCAACATCTTATCTGGTTCTGCCCAGTCGGTGTTTACCGCTTCAGCCGTAGGTTTGTTTGCCGCACCTTTGGCTTTCACATCAGTTTCAAGTTGCGGAGCATACCTAACTCCCAAAGATGTCGTTTTGTTAATCATATCACCTATTTCGAATAAGGTAATTGGCCGATTGCTCACCAGGGTAATACCGTTTTTACCTTCTAGATATGCGGGCAAAGGCTCCCCCTCGTATTCTATTTCGCTGGTATCGCCGAGCCAAATCTCGTCTTTAACTTTAATAAGATCTTGATTTGCCAAGGGCGTCGGCGTTTTGGCAGCTTCCTTTAATTTTGTGGCTGCCTCGACCTCGCGATCAATTGTCGCGTCCAAATTTGTAGATATGGAACAAGAGGCTGCGAATGCCGCCGTCAGCATTCCAAGTCCGATTTTTTTCCAATTAGTTATAAGCATTCTCATCCTCCATGGTCTCAACAACTAAGACTCTATTTCCCTTATAAAACGTGGCAACTGGAGCTGGTTTAGCCCTGGCAAAAGTTCTAATCAGTGCGGAACTGACATCGGCAAAACGACCTCTAAACATAGCCCCGGCTGCTAAGGTGTAGTTACGATTACTATTCCAAATCAAGCGCCATCCAGCCCTTTCGCTCCAATCTGTCAAAAGCCCTTTAAGAGTGCTTCCCTCTTCAGCTAACCAATCCTCCACAGGATCCTCGCTCAAAGTCTGTGAAGAGGTATCCGCATCGGCAGCATCATCTATAGCCGCATTTATCTCCTCTTCATAGTCAGTCACCTCTTCTTCAATTGTTGGCGGAATAGAAGCTGCCATGTTGCTACCCGGACCGGATGTTATGATATCCTGATCTCTCGGTGTGCGCTCGCCAAATTCACGATAATCAGCAGCGGATTGACGATAATTGATAAACTCATTGTCATCTGCTTGTGCCGGAGGAACGATGACAGCTTCCCTCTGAGGAAGTGGCGCCGGCATTTGTGTTGCCACCACAGGGGTCCCTTCCTGTTTTGCAGGAGTATCTTCCGCATAGGTGTTCCCTGCACCAAAGAAATCCAGATGGCTGCATCCGGTTATAAAAAATATCGCTAATACGCAAGCGCTCTGCCATAAATTGCGGTTCATTTGGTTTGTCCTCGGATTAGATTTCGTCATACTTTTTTCCTATCATACATACTGAAAAATAAATAATCAAGCACCACACAAGACTTATTACCATTGGATGTAATATCCGTCAGCTGCTTTATTTAAATTTCGATTGGCTCCTTTCTGATTGTTATGGGTGATGGTCTTAATAATAAAAGAGTTGGGCTCCCTCTGGGTGAAAACAGTGTTTATCTTACTGTACTCCACACCCTTGTCGGTCAAGATATTGTGCAAAAGATTAAGTCTTTTCTGTTGCAGATCCATAGCGCTGGTACCGTCTATTCGGATTTCGATGGTCATATTTTTATCTTCGGCGGCTTTGGAGGCAAAGGCTTGTATCCATCGCAGGGTCTGTCCGGAGATTTCGGCGCGATTGGGTTGGAAAGAAAGCCGCATTTCCGTTGGCATGATTTTGCCGACGCTGGATTTCTTTTGTATTTTCTTTCGTAAGCTGCTAAGAATTGAGCTTTTTTCTTCTTTTTTAGGTTCAGCCTTTTTCTGCTCCTTGGCGCTAAAAATGGCATCTAGCGAGGCTAATAACTTATTCTTTTGGCTGTCTGCATTCTCCTCCGCCTTTGGCAGTGTTGTTTTTTCAAGCGCAGCATTTTTCTGAGGGGCGGCACGATTTTCTACGGAAGGTTCGTCCGTTGCGGTTTTCTCTTTGGAAGAGCTATCTTTAGGAGTATATGACAGTTGAGGCGTCAGATTTTCATCGTTTAAAATATCTTCCGGAATTGGAATAAGAAGATTCTTAACGGTTTCTGAGGCTAGTTTAACACCTTCGGCGGAAGCCGCGCCGGGGTTGAGAACATCACTGATATCTTTGTTGTTCTTTTTGTAGAAAGCTTCTTGAGAAAGTTTTTGGTTTTTCAGAGCACCATCGGCTTTTGCCACAAGCCAAGGAGAATCTGTTGACGATTTCCTGTCCGCCATATCTTCCCAAGCCGGAGTTTGAGAGGAAGGCTCACTCTTGGCAGGGAGGGCAGGGGCTTTTTCCATACTGAGAATTGGAACGGATTTGTCAGCCAAAGCAACCTGCTCAGATTGAACTGTTGAGGCAATTCTGACAATATTCTGAGATTGTGGCAAATCATCCTTGCTTCGTTCTAGCGGCAAGAGGGGAATTTCACTAGAAGCCAGTAGGGATACATCGCCTTTGTAAGTTTCCGTGCCTGCAGAAGGTGTTTCTCTCGCCAACAGCGGGGTCGGAGCGGAAATCTCTGCCTCTTGATTTATAGTCTCTTGTTTACTGACCTTTAAAGACGGAGAAGATGGCAGATCTTCTGCTTTCCGAGGACGCCCAATACCCTTTGATTCTGGAATTTCCAGCGGAATAACAACTCTGTCGGGCTGTTTCACTTCCTCAGTTTGCTGACGCATTAGCTTGGGCTTAGGAGCTGCATTCTCGGCAAGCCTTAAAGGCGGAAGTTGCTCTTGAGGGGTAGCTTCTAGTGTGGGGACCGAGAATTCCAGAGGAATCTCCGGTATGTCCAAATCATCAGCCATGATGATTTCATCGTCAGGCGCAATAGAGGGCGCTTCGCGTTTAATTTCAGGCAAAACACTTAGTGCAATTTTTTTAACGGGAGCAACGGCAATAGAGGGGTTTATTGCGTCGTTTTTCAAAAAAAGCATAATGTTGCCGCTTGGAATTTTAATATCAGAAGTTTTTGTGGGGCGGTCATGCCAATACATTCCGTTTGCAGCAAAAATAGCAAACAAGGATACGGAAAAACTGTAAACAAAAGTTTTTAAACCTGTTTTTGGCATAAATAAAACCCCTCTAAAGCCTTGATAAATCAAAATGCGACTCTTGGCAAGAGTCGCTAAAAAATATACACAAATTTGTGGATTTTTTTATAAAAACACTTTGTCCTTTATGTGCCGATTCCAAAAACTATCGTCTTGATTTTATGGTATTTACTTCTTTTTAAGGACTGTGAATTTTTTGTTACAGCAAAATTTTGTGCGTGTAAACAGTATGTTAACCATTTTTTGGTATAAGCAATTTTGCTAGAAATTGGAGCAAAAATCGGTTATTCTAAAAGAGTATAAAGAGTTTTGCTATAAATATCATGAAGGAGAAAAACAATGCAATTTATTAAAAACAACATTTGGACATTTTGCTGGGTAGCGGTCTTTACGCTGTTGACTTTTGCAGGCGATGCCGCAGCCCAAAGCAGTGTAATGGATACTTCACAACAAAAAGCCTTAAACGTATTTACCTCCGTTAAAACGATTATTTTCATCGTTGGTGGTTTTGGTTTGGTTGGTTTGGCCTTTAGTGCGGTTTTTGGAAAGGTAAACTGGAAATGGTTTGCATCATTGGCAGTAGGTCTTGCGATTTTGGCAGCAGCCGGTTCTATTGTAAACTACGCAACCGGTGAGAATATGTCTGGCTTCCAAGACTCATTTGATAACGCTACCAACTAATCTTCTCCTTCGTTTAGGTTCCGGGCCGCGACTAGCGGCCCGGTCCCAAGCAGGAGAAAGGGCAAGGGGGTCTTGGAAAAACGGTTCCACCGCTTAGCCTATCCCCCTTTCTTTTAACATCAATCAATCAGTCTGGCTGGTTGATATTAAAGGATAAGAAGAAATCAGACGGGAGGGTGCAATGATAAACTTTAAGAAGATATGCCGAGTATTGCTTGTGGCGGCATTTATATGCACTCTTGCAGGAGAAGGTTTCGCGCAGGTTGCAAATTATGTAGAAAAAGGAGACGGAGCTGCATTCATAAAGATCCCGGGGTCTTATGCCGTTGATGGACTGGCAGCGGACTACAGCCAAGAAAAGATTGTAAAAACGCCCTCAGAACTTGAACAAAAGAAGAATGAAGAACAGGCAGAGCAGCAAGCTGAAAAACAAGCATCTGAGGTCGCTGCCGGAACCAATACAACCCAGTCAGCCTCAGCGGTAACCGGATGTTCAAGCAATTATGGGCTGTTTTCCGGTTTGATTGAAACCGGGCGTAAGATTTTCAGTGGGTTAAGAGATTTAATATATGTCGTTGCCGGTTTCGGTATAATCGGTGTTGCAGTTGGAGGATTTTTTGGCAATTTGAACTGGAAATGGCTGGGAGCCATAATTATTGCCTTGGTTGTGATTGCTACAACGGGAGAGATAATAAATATGATAACCGGTTGTGATGAGTTTACCGCCACAATGATTACCGATACATTAAAATAACGAAGAGATGGCAACAAGCCCAACTCAACAGGAGTGAGTATAAGGATAGAATAGGAGGACGCCATGATGAATATAAAGAAAATAAGTCAAGCAGCACTGATTGCCTGTGGTATTATTTTTGCGTCCTTCACGGAAAATGTTGCGGCACAGATTGTCGGTGGCGACGTTTCTTTTGACTCCAACCACAGTGCAGCAGACGATATGGACAGCTTCAAAGAACAGCAACGCCAAGATTCTGATGAAGCCAAGATTAGTGCGGCACAGCAAGATAGAAGCAAGAAAGAACAAAAAGCTGATGCCGCGGCAAAAACATCGGCATCAGCTTCTGCAAAGCAATATGGCACATCACAAAACCAGATGTCAGCTCAAGAAAGCGCAAAACAGCAGGCTCAACAAGACAAAGCTGCAGCACAGCGGCAGAGTGATGCCTATAAATCAAGTTCGGCATATAAAAATGCACAAGAAAACTACAAACAACAAGAGCAACAAAGAAGGAAAAACATTGCCCAAGCTCAACAAGAACACAAAGATTACATAAATTCGGTTACGGCAGAGTATGATAATAAGGTAGCTGCCGCACAGCAGAAATATGATGAGTGTATGAACCGCAACGGCAGTTGTTCCAGCTATTTGGTAGAATTAAACAATACCAAGAAGGAACGGACAAGTGCAATTGAGGCGGCAGAGAATAATGAAACTTACAAAAACAAGATTGCGGATGCAGAAGCAGGGGATAAAGCATTCATAGATGCGCTCAATCAAAAGGCGATGGCAGATGAACAAGCCAACGCATACGATGCAAAAGTTTCGCAAGCAGCACAGCGAGAGAAAGAAGCGGAAGCCGAACGCCAAAAAGCCAAACAAGAAGGGATTGCCGCAGCAGACAAGACAATAGACGCCAACAGAGAGAAAATAGAATTAGCGGAAAAAGAAAAAGCTAAGGCCGAAAAGAAATTAAACGATGCAAAAGAAGATGTTGAGAAGAAATGTGGAAAAGATCCCGACAGTAACGCTTGTAAAAAAGCAATGGAAAAGATGGATGCCGCTTCAATAGAGGTGGGAGCAGCCAATAAGACCATAGATGAAGCAAATAGTGCGATAACCGAGGCAAATGCACAGAAGGCCATGTTGAATATGGATGATGACATGGCTGATTTTGAGGCCGATTTAGAGGCCGGTTTTGACGCAGAAATGGGAGAATTCGATGCCGCCAAAGATGCTGCAGCGAAAAAAACTGCTGCAGAAACAAAAGCAATGACCGAAAAACAACAAGCAGCTCAAGACGCGCAAAAAGCCAATGATGATTATAATAATGCGGTGCAAGCATATAAGGCTGCGGCAGAAAATTTAGCAAAAAAACAGGGACAATGTGCAAACGGGAATCAGCAAGCATGTTCAGAAGTCGCGGCTGCCCAGCAAACATTAGCGGAAGCCAAGGCAGCGGCGGATGAAGCGTATCAAGACAAACAAGAAAAAGATAAGATTGCTGAAGAAAAAGGAGCCGTTACGGGAGATGCCGCGGAAACAGCAAAGCAAGAATTGACAGATGCAAAAAATAAACAAAAAGCTGCAGAAGATAAGATTGCAAGCCTAGAGGCATCTTTGGCCGAGGCAAAAGCAGCGTGTGAACATTCAAAAACGCTTACATCAAGACAAGGCCAAGCAGATGCGGAAAAATATTGTGCTATGCAATCGCAATTGGAAGATCAATTAGCGGCCGCAAAAGAGGAATTAGAACAAGCACAGCTCGATGTCGATATGGCTCAGACGTATTTAGACGGGGTTAATACCATAGCGGGAGTAGATGAGCATTTTGGTCAAGAATACAAAGCCTTTAGCTCTGCAGCAGGCGATGCAGCAGGCGATATGTTTACCGGAACATATGCCGGATCCATTGACTATTCAAATACCGGTGACGTCTTTACAACCTTAACACGTCGTGCGGCAAGAATCTTGGTTGGATTAAAGCCGATAGTATACGTTTTTGCAGGTTTTGGTTTGATAGGCTTTGCCTTCATGGCGATTTTCAACAAGATAAGTTGGAAGTGGTTTGCCAATATAGCAATAGGCTTGTTCTTAGTAGCTAACATGGGGCGTCTGATTGAGTACATGGTTTACACTGTGGATGACAGAGAGCTGGCAGCAACAGAGAAACCAAGCGAGTTTGGAGATCATTTGCATGGAGCCTTTGCCGATACGGAGTATGCCTGGGTGGATGAAATGACACCATACATGCCGCCGGAGATGGTCGAAACGCCGGATACATCAGTGGAACCTCCGGCTGAAGAGGAAGTCACCACAGAAACCCGAGGTTTTTGCGAGGCAGAACAAAAAGGCGGCGGGTTATTTGGTGGTGGCGGATTTGCAAGCTGTGTTAAAGATTTGATTTCTGCTGGTAAGAAGGCGGTTGATACAGCCAAAAAGGTACAAAACACCGTTGATACGGTTAAAAATACGGTAGAAAACGTTAAATATGCAGCAGACAACATAGGAGCCGCCATTGATAAAATCGGCGAGGGTAATCTTGAAGACAGCTTCAATGCCTTAAGCCAGATTGGCCAGAATGTTAACTATATTGTCGGCTCTACAGGTGGCATGATGAATAACGTAATGTCCAACACCATAGATATTGCCAACAATGTTCAAGACATGTCGAAGAGCAGGGATGAGCAGGCCGAGTTGCAGGCTCGTCGAGATAAAGGCGAGGCCACCGGAGGCTTTACGGCAGCCTTGATGGGACAAACGGTTACCAGAGATGAAAATGGTAAGGTAACGGGAGTAGAGCATCGCTGGGGCGGAGACCTTGAGTATGATAAAGACGGCAATGTCGTTGTAAAACAGAGCGGATTTGATCAAAATGGTGATGCTGTACAAGGGGATATTGCCAGTAACAAGAAAAATGGCCAAAACACCGGCCAGCTCGGATTTATGGACATAACTAATGATGTCGTTCAAAAATCCGGAGAGATAAATCAAAAGTTCAATGAAGCAAGCCAGACGGCCGGAGCCTTAACCGGAGCGGTAGCAAACTTCAGCGCCTTTGGTTCCAAGAGTATCAATGAAGGCCGTCAGGAGCGCCAGGCAGAAAAAAGAGCGGCAGCCACGGCGCAAAAGAATGCTGAGCGAGCGGCGGCAGATCAAGAAAGAGTAAATAGTTTGATAAGTTCTTCAGCTTCAGGGGGACAGCAGAGCTATCAAAACCAGGAATCTGTGGAAGATGCTAAAGAAGCCGCTAATGCTTACAGCAAGGCAAAATCGCAGGCCACAACTGCAGAAAATACGGCAAATCGTCTAAGTCGGGAGGCCGAAGCGGCCGCTCAAAAAGCGGAAGAGTTGGCGCAAAAAGCGGCCAAGACGGGACTTGAGGCAGATAAGATTGCGGCAGAAGCGGCGCAAAAAGAGGCCGAGAGAGCTCAGCGCAAAGCAAGTGAGGCCAAAGAAGAAGCAGAGGAGTTAAAGGCCCAAGCAAGTGAAGCTGAAGAAAAGGCGACACAAGCAGCGATAGAGGCGACAAAAGATGTTCGAGAGCAGGCCAAAGCAGATATGGAAGCTTTATCTAAAGACGTTGAGGCTGCACAAGAAGCCCTTGCGAGAGCACAAGCCAGTGGTAATGAAGATGTTATCAGACAAGCTAAAGAGGAGTTAAGTCGTCAGCAAGACAAATACGATACGGCAGAGGAAGTCTACTATCAAGCAGCAGCAAAATATGCATCGTTGACGGAGGATAAAGATGCTCGCCAACAGGCAGAACAAAAGCTTGAGGACGAAAAGACAGCGGCAGAAATCGTAAGGGACTATGAGCAAAAATCTAATCCTGTAAATGTGGCTACAGAGGCTAAAAACGAGTTGCGCCAGGCAGAAGCAGAAGCGGCTCAGGCCAGAGGAGATGCGGCGAATAAGGCCGCAGCAGCAGAGGCAGCTCAGCAGGCGGCCAAAGAGGCTCAAGAGAAAGCAGAACGAACAGGTCTAGCTTCTGATCGAGAGGCGGCACAATTGGCCAAAGTAAGAGCTGAACAGGCCGCTGCGGCATCGGAAGAGGCGCAAAAGAAAGCCGCAGAAGCGGCCGCCGCCGTAGCCCCGTTAGAGGAGAAAGTTCACGAGGCATTGGTTAACCAAGCAGATTATTTGGAGAAAAAGTCGCAAGCAGATGTTGAAAAATATGCGGAAAGTGTAAAACAAGCAGAAGCTGAGGTTTCAAAGACGGAGGAAGAACTTGCCGCGGCAGAAGCGGCCGCCGAAGATGCTCGGAGAAAAGCAGAACAAACGAGAGATCCTTCGGACATAGTTGCAGCACAAAAAGCAGCTAATGAAGTTAAGCAAAAAGAAAAAGAGTTAAGCGAGGCTCAGCAAAAGTTGGAAGAGGAAAATAAAAATTACAACGATGCTTACGTCGGCCAATATGAAGCCAGGGCGGAAAAGGCGGAGTTGACTGAGGATTCTCAAGCCAAACAAGAGGCCAACAACAGAGAAGTGGAAGCTCGCAATCAAGAGGAGCGGAAACAAGAAGCAGACAGAATAAGAGAAGAGTACGCCCAGGCGACAAGCCCCGTAGCAGCGGCGCAAAGAGCGGAGAGCAACCTAACGGAGGCTCAGAACAAGGCAAATCAGGCAGAAAGACAAGCCTCCGCCAAAGCCCAAGCAGCAAAAGAGGCAGCGGCAGCAGCGCAGGAGGCTGCACAATTGGCCGCAAAGACAGGGGATCCGGCGGATCAACGACGAGCCAACGAGTTGCAAAGGCGAGCAAATTTGGCCGCGCAGGAAGCTTCTGCCGCTCAAGCAGCTTCTGCGCAGGCTCAAGAGCCGCTCCAAGAGCTGGAAGAAAAATCTCGTCAAGCTAACATACAAGAAGCAATTTATTACCAAGAAACCTATAAGGCGACAATGGAGGAAGCAGAGAGAAATCTCCCTCAATATCGTACTTCGGTAAGTGATGCACAAAAAGCAACAGATTTGGCCTATTCAGAAGCGCAGAAAAAAATTGCAGCCGCTCAGGCTGATCCTAACAATGATGACCTAGTCATTGCTGCCAAGAGAGCATATGATGAATATGTCCGGCAACAACAAGCTTTATCAAGCGCCCAAAGGAAGCTTGAGGAAGAAATCAAGCGCCGTAATGATGCTGAGCGTCAATATAACGAAGCCTATGCTCGTCAACTAGAACTTGAGGGAAAATAATAAGTTCCAACAATAAAAGTTAACGCATTATTCATAAAAAAGAGGTATCCTTGGAGCAATAAGGAGCCCTCTTTTTGTGCAATGGAAATGAAAGCAAGGGATAACCTTTTTATGATTGTTGCATAAAAAAATGAGCGCGGTATCATAAAAGATAGAAACAATGCAGGGATTGAATCAATGCGCGAAATTATATTAAAAGCCGTAGCCAATCCGCCCAAAATTCTGTGGGGGCCGTTTTTGCCAACGATGCTCAATATGGGTATCCAGTTTCCGATTATGTTCATGTTTCTGGGAACATTTGATGTTAACCCGTTGGTATTTATGGCCACGTTGGTAATTGGGCATGTCATCTGCGTTGCCATTGGCGCAAAAGAGCCACATATCTCGGCGATGATTCAGGCTTACGGCCAAACCGCCAAAACGTCACACAACCTCTATAAAGTAAAGGGGAACAAATTTGCACCCTGATTTTGATTTTTTTAGCACATTTGTGCAAGGTCTGACTAATTTAGAAGTCTTGGTTGCCGTGATAGGTTTTATATCAGCGGCAGCTTTTGCCGGATTTTGGGTAACCAAATTTGGGTATTATGTTTTACCCCAGCCGAGAGAGTCTAGGGTTTCAGACTTTTTGCCGTTTAACAAATTGCTCTCTGACGGAATGACGATTCGTTGCTATAATGGCTCTCTGGCAAGGGTTTTCCGTGTGACGGGTGTTGACTTGGCTTTTGTTACCGATGAGAAGGTAATGTCAATGCTTGAAGCTCGCAAGGCCTGGATAGATGGCATGTCTGATTTACAGGTTACTTGTCGAGTAATAACCCTAAGAGAGAGGGTGCCTCTTGAAGAAAGTAAGGGTGATTTTGGCAATGCCTTGCTGGAGCGCATAGATGAGGTTTGGAGTTCAAACTTAAGCAGAGTTTACAATAATTCGCACTATATTGTGTTATCTGTTGCAGACAGAGATGAAAATTTGAAAGATTTGAACTATGCTTCTCAGGCCTTAATAGCGACATTAAATGAGTATGGAATAACGGCCTTATTTGAGGCCGAAGGAAGCTCAGCCGCAGATAGTCCCCTGTCTGTATATGCAAAGATTTGCAGTCCGATAACCAAACCGCAACCCAAAATCAACGGAGCAGAAGGAGCTCACTTAAATGAGTTGCTGACGGCCGAACATATTCATTTTACTGGAGAAAATGGAATAATCAGATTTTTCACCGGAGATAAAGAAAAATTTGAAATTGCGATGGGAATTCGGTCCTCTGGTGACTATATGGATGAAAGCATGGTAACCTCGCTGCTTTCAATAGATTCAGAGCTGGTTTTATTGCATAACGTGCGGCCGATATTTAAGCCACATGCCAGAGCATTACTCATGCAGCAGCAAAGAATGGCGACTATGACAAGTTTTTCAGGCGACGTCATTGATCAATACAGTGAAGTTTTGGCTGCTATTGAAGATAGCGACACCAATCACCAGTCTTTAACCGAGTACGCAATGGCGATTCTTCTTCAGGGTGATACTTTGGAAGAGATAGAATTTGCCGAAAGCGAGGTTCAGAGAATTTGTCGACTGTTTGGTGTAACACCGGTAAGAGAAGGGTGGGTTACGCAAGCAACGTTTTTCAATCAATTCCCGACTTATGAAACTCTGCCAAGAACCTACAGATACCTCTCAAGAGTTGTCGCCGCGGCTATTTCTTTTGATAAACCTTCGGAAGGTTTTTCAAAAAGTGACTGGGGTCCGGGAGCCATTACCGTATTTCGTACGGCATCGGGCTCCGCGTATCGATTCCAATTTCACGTATCAAGTGAGGATTCGGCAGTTGCACACTGTTGTATTATTGGTCCGACTGGTCAAGGTAAAACAACCTTGCTGACATTTTTGGCCGGACAAGCCATGCGCCACCATGACTTGCGAGTGTTCTTCTTTGATAGACACCGTGGTGCCGAGATCTTTACAAGAGCGATTGGTGGTGCCTATGTTGGTTTTGAAGGTGATGAGAAGAATGTTTCTCTGAACCCGTTTGACTGTGAAAATACGGTCAACAATAGGGCCTTTCTGCGCCGGTGGATGCGTGCTATTACTCTGGTAGATGATGCCGTCTCAGAAAAAGAGATTGCCCGTGCAGTAACAACGGCATTTGATTATCTGCGCCCGGAAGAACGCATGATGACAAACTTATATAAGAGCTGTTTTTCACCCACCGGAAACATGAGAAGAGAGCTGTTCAAGTGGGTAAATCCTGATCAATATGGTAAGATTTTTAACTCAGATACAGATAGCTTGGATTTGAAATCTAAGCGTTTTATGGCTTTTGACTTCACGCATATTTTTGAGGATGAAACATTAGCACCGGCAGTAATCAGCTACATCATGCACCGAATTCAATCAGAAACCGGAGAAACAGGGGTTCCCTCGCTGATTATGATTGATGAGACGGCCCCAATGTTAAAGCATCCGATGTTTAGAGACTATTTTGTCATAGGTCTGCAAGAAGGACGTAAGAAACGTCAGGCCTATCTGTGTGCTTTCCAACAACCAAATATTATTGATAAATTGGGTGTTGGCGAAGTTATTCGTGGCCAATGCCAAACAGTTATTTTCTTCCGCAATCCGCAGGCAACACCTGAAGATTATCTGAACTGGAATTTAACTAATGCGGAAACAGATTTTATTTTTGGCAAAAGCTACCGGGATTTTCCCTATGCAATTTTGCTTTCACGTCCGGCTACGGGAGAATCTGTAATTTTAGATGTTGATTTGAGCGGCTTAGGACCATACTTACGCTTGTACAATTCCGGCCGCAAGAACGTTTTATTGGTTGAAGAGCTGATAAAGGAATACGGAGAAGAAAACTTTGTTACAAAATATTTAAATATTTGAGAAAACAAAGCAAATTCGTTTATTTGAACAAAGGAATGTGTTATCATAAAATATAAGGTAAATACAAGCAGGAGGTTGCGATGAAGGAATGTTTTGGAAAGGTTTTTCTGAGCGTTTTTCTTGCGCTCTTGTTTGCTTTTGGCTTTTCTGACGAGGCACAAGCTGTCATCCCGGTTACGGATACCCCAAGCACAGCCAAAACAATCAAGCAATGGTTTACGGAGGTTGCAGAGAGCAAGACAGTCGTTTCTACCATGCAAACCATCCAAAAAACCAGCTCGGCAATTGGTACAGCAAAAAAAAGTGTGTCAGAATATGTTTTAAAGAATAAAGAGAAAATAGAAGAAAAATTGGCCAAAGTAAAAAAATACAAAGAAAAGGCAGAAAAATATAAGGCGGAATACGAAAAGTATAAGAAGCAACTAGATGAGAATATAGCCAAAGCTAAAGAATTAAAAGAGCAGGCAGAAGCCGGTATTGAAACGGCCAAAGAAACGGCTGAAGCTGCAAAAGACGCTGCCGGTAGCGCTATAGACGCGGCTAAAGATAAGGTTGGAGGTGCTATTGACACGGCTAAAGACAAGGTTGGAATTTCTTCAGATTCGGAGCAATCAGAAAATATAACCGAGCCATCGGCCAATAATGATGAGGGGGCAACAGCAGAGGTTGACAACAGTGTTAATGTTAATCTGACGCCAACCTCAAGCCGTACGGCATTTAATGGAGGAGAGGGCCAAACAGTTAACACAGTAAAAGAAAATACTGCACCAGTTTCAGACATATCGTTGGTTTTGAGCAAGGATGAACTCAACACATTTAATAATTTGAGCAATAAGAAGACATTGTCCGCAGAAGAAAATACACAGTTAAATATGCTAAAATCAAAGATATCTCAAGCACAAAATTTAAATACTAGCGGTATAAATATTTCAAAAGCAGTAGTGAAAGCGCCAACAAATGCAGAAATAAAAACAATTGAGAAAAACCAGCCGACAGCCGTTAAGCCGGCAGTAACCCAGCCGACAGCCGTTAAGCCGGCGGTAACCCAGCCGACAGCCGTTAAGCCGGCAGAGCGCATGCAACTAAGAAAAGCCTTCACAACCTCGTCATTGCATCAAGCAGAGACATTAATGTTTGCTAAGGTTGAACTGTTAAACCTACCCGATGGTGGCACAGATTCCAACGAAACGGTTATTATTCCACAGGCCTTAGCGATGTATTGCGGACTAAATTCTGGTGATGCGCTGGAATCTGGCAAGGTAGACGAATGTTTGTTAAAATTAAATAAGGAAAAACAAAGTGCTCAATTGTTCTCGGGCAGCGATGCTCCCAAAGTTTACAACCAAGCGATGGCACAATACGTTGCGGCCAGCATAGCGGAAGCCTACAAAGCCAGACAAGATGCTGACAGTTTTGAGGAAAATTTTATTGACGCAGTGGATTTTGCTTCAGAAACCACAGCGCAAGATGTATATGACAATATTGTTGAACTGAATAAAGCCATAGACATGCAGATGAATGGCTTATTAAAAGTTTTCAGTTCTCAACTGGCGGTCCAAAGTTTGTATAATTATGGAGGTTATGGCTTTGTTCCTCTCGAAGAAGAAGGAGGGGAAGATGAATAAGCTTCCCACATATTTATGTTTGTTTTGCTGCCTAAGTATTATTTTTGCAGCCGCAAATGCCTGCGGGCAGGAACAGGAAACGACTGAACAAGGGGAACAAGAAGAGCAGATATCGGCAGCAGATGTTGAGATGGATGACGGAACCGGTCCGGAAGATGATGTGGTTATAGCCAAAAAAATGGCCATGCATTGCGGGATATCTTCAAAAGACGGCAGAGATAAAGATAAGCTCAACGAATGTTTAGATAAGCTTGCCGCTGAAGGGAAAGATCTGCTGACCATTGAACAAGACATAATGCACCAAGTGAGCAAAGACGCCTTAGAAAAGGCATTAACCACTAAATCTGCAGCGGGTAACTATGAGGCAACCAGAGATGATGAGTTAGGCGAAGATAGCGGCGTCCAGGCGGGTTCTGCCGCGGCCGGAGGAGCATTATCTGCAGATGGAAGCGATTTGAGGATTAAACAAACCAAGAATATCAAGATGTCCGGTCGTAGCTCCAGAAATTTGCTACAAGTAATAGACATATATTCAGCGAGAGTTGGGCTAGACGCAATGGAGGTTTTTTTTAGGCTGGATGCTCCATACCGATTATCTGAGCAAAAAGAGGAGGAAGATTAATGGCACATCGGTTGACATATGGAGGCGTTTTAGCTGCTATATTTTGGGCATTTAGCAGCACGCTCTGTTATGCGCCGACAGACCCGATTGTTAATGCCATAGACTATGCCAACGGTTTAGTAAAAGATGCCAGCTCCATCCAAGAAGAATATGCCAACTATGCCAACACATATGTTCAGGGAAAGATTGGCGAGCTTGGGGATGTGAATGCTATCAAAAAGAAGACGGATAAGGCAAAAAAATTAAAAGATCAGTACAACAAAGCACAAGAAAAGTATAGCAAAGCCAAGGCGCTGGCGGATAAGGCCAAAGAAAAGAAGGAAGCCCTGACCCAAAAAGCCAATGAGCTAAAGGCCAAAGCTGAGGATATGAAGAAAAAGTATGATGATGCCATGAAGAAGGTAAATGACATCAAAGATAAGGTTGAAGATGTAAAAGATAAGGTTGAAGATGTAAAAGACAAGGTTGAAGAGGGCAAAGCTGCATTCGAAAATGCCAAAGAGAGCGCTGCCGCACTCAAGGAAAGCGCAGCAGGAACCATAGATGCTGCTCAAGATAAGGTGAGTGGAGCAATAGACACAGCCAAAGAAAAGGCGGGCATGTCTGCAGAGACGGAAACGGATGTTGATGGAGAAGCTTTACCAGATGAGGCCGCGGCAGTTTCAGAGGGAAATACTGAAGTAACAGAAGACAATATTCAAAAGGATCTTTCAGAAGCAACTCAAACCACACCACTGCCAACAGCGTCTGCATCTGATAGGGCATTGACAGCCATACAGGCTCTAACAAGCAATCAAGAGGGAGTGGTTACAAATATTGCTCTGCCAACAACAACGACATCTCCACAGATGATAAGCACAATTTCAGCAGATGAGGTCTTGGAACTGAGCGAGACACAAGATAGTGAGATTGTACAAGCGCCTGAAGCAACTAGCGATTTTAATCTGGAAGAACAGTTGTTGATGTCTGATGAGCTCAAAGCAAAAGAAAGAAAAGAAAATGCCGCGCCGCAATTGACGGTAGAAGCGCTAAAAAAAGAATTAAAAGCGGGGGATGAAGCCAAGCTAAAGGCATTAAGAGAAAGCAGACGCCAAAGCTTCGGCTTGTCATCCGCAAAAGCAGTAGAGGAGAACGCCAATGAAAAATAAACAAATAAAATGGGCAACCATCCTTTGCTGCAGCCTTTTGTTTGTTGCAGATGCGCAATCGTTTGAGATTCCCTCATACATAGAAGATCCTCAAGATGTGAGTGGAAATATAAACATTATTATTGAGCAAAATACACCCAAGAGAAGTTCATCAGCAGCGGCTCAAGATCTGTCCCAAAAGACCCAAGAGACCATATCTGAATATGCCGCCAGATTATATGCCGAAGCTTTGGCGATTCGAGCAAGTATGAGCCAAAAAGCCGGAACGGCAGATGCAATTGAGAGTTTGGCCGATAATGTTTTGGGTTCCACCAACAAACAAGAGATTCTCCAAAACAATGTTAAGAGTCGGGTAAAAAACATAGCATTACATTTGAAACAGATTGTAGAATTAGAAACGGCAATAGTAAATTTACAAAGTGCTCAGTTGTTGGCCGGAATGGACGAGGTTTCCACCTCAGATAATGAATCAGAGGAGGAAGATAGATGAAAAAAGTATTGTGTATGTTGCTAAGTGTTTTTCTGGCAGTAGGTTTTGTTTTACAGACAGCTTCTTCAGCGCAAGCGCAATTTACCAAAATTGACGCCACCAAGACTCCGTCAAAATTAACAAATTGGTTCCAGACCCAAAAAGCCAAATGCGAAAAGATTATGGAAAGTGTACAAACTTCTCAATTTGGTCAATTCGTCGGAGACGGAATAAAATATACCAAAGAAGGCATCAAATTCGCCAAAGACGTTTATGATAAAAGCATAGAGCTGTACGGAGAGCTAAAAGAGAAAGTTTTAAACAGTGCCGAATATAAAATGGCGATGATATCCAAGCAAATTGCAGAAGAAAGCCAAAAACTCAAAGAGTTGCAAGAAGAAAAATTAAAGAAGCAAGAAGCAATACAAGCGGAGATAGACCTGTTAAAAGAACAAACTGCGGCCAAAATAAGCAGTATTCAGCAAAATATATCAGTTTTAGAAGCCAATGAGAATCAAGAGAAAGCAACAAATGAAGGAGATGGGCTGATTTCTGCAAAAGCGGTTGAGAAGTTGCCTAAAATAGAAGATGCGCAAGAAGAAAAAACACCGGAAATGGAGGCGGTTGAGGCAGAGATTGAGCAAATTCAAAATGAGATGGAAATGCAGGTTGAGGACTATGAAAGTGAGATTGAAAATATAGAAGATGATTATGAAGAAAAGATTCTTGAACAAGGGGAAAAAATAGCCAAACTAACTCAAGAACTGGCAAAAGCAAGCTCTTCAAGCTCACTTGTCAAAAAAGAGTCAAGAAGTTCATCTGCAGCTTTACAAGAAACACAAGATAAATTCTTATTTCCCAGAGCACCGAGCATCAGAGAAGATAAGAAGATAAGAAAACAAAGAAAAGAAGCTCTAAGCGAGGTAATTGTAGAAACAACAGCTGTCAAGGCGGATAAACAACTATCCAGAGCCGCTACAAAAGAAAAAACAGATTCCAAGGAAGAATTAAGCGATACCATGACAGGAGAATCGGAAGGCTCAGGTGTCAGTGCAGAGGTTTTGACAGAGCAACTGCAGATTTTGCGAAGCTATATAGATGTTGTTTTGGCAGATCTAAAATTACAAGCTTCAATAGAGGTAAACAGCTTGCGTCGGATTAGCTCTATCCCGCTGAAAGAGAAATTCAACCTTTGCGATTATACGGATCAGTCCAATGTCGGCCTTGAGGGGGTAAAGAAAAAAGCAAATACAGCAATATCCCCAGCCAATAAACTACGGGAAAATGCAACACAGATAAAAGAAAACATTGACAAGGCACAAGAAAAAATCGGCGAAGCAAAAGATGGGATAAGCAGCACCGTTGATCAATACCAGCAAGTCAAAGACATGGCAAAAGAAGCGCAAGGTATCACTAAAAATTATGACATAGGCATAGATCCATCAACCATAGGAGTGTTCTGATGATGAGAAAATATTTATACATATTTTTGAGTGCGGCACTTCTTCTGAGTGGAAAAAACGCCCAAGCCTTCTGGGGACTGGCCATAGATGGTTACCCAATGCCGGATTTTATTGATGAAGCTGCCTCATATGTTCAAAGTGCGGCAGATTTGGCAAATAATACTCAAAAAACAATAAAAACCACCCAAGATAACGTAAATAATCTCCGCACGGCAGTTATGTCTGTTTACAGTGGAGAGCTAAATACGCTGGTGAACAATTATGATTTGCAGCCTGGTCAAAAAGAAATGGAAACCTGCATGTATTTAGGCAAGCAGTACAAGAATGATTCGGCTGATAATGTTTATGATTTGGTAAAAATATTATTCCAACAATATCCGAGCGATGATCCGTTGGAAAAACAACAATACGATAATTATAAAGAAGAGTTTTATAAAGATACGGTAATAGAGATTTTTACCGCGGCCGGCGAAATACAAAAAGAGTTAGATGACAGCATACAACCCTCCATAGATGCCAGTATTGCTTGTATAAAAGGAGAAAGCAACAATTGTGGCAACGAGGCCAAACCTGAAGGTAACAATGATGCGGTTTTTGTAGAGGGTTTGGCCTTTGGCGCCGTCGATAATTTATATCAGACATTACTCAAGGTAACGGCGCTAAAAGCTCAATTCATTGCAGCGCAGGTAATTTATAAAAATCAGGCATTGGCTTACGTAAAGGGAGTAAAAGACCAAACAGCAGATACTTCTGCCGCGGCGGAAGAAGCTGCGGCCCAAGCGGCGGCGACAACAGAAGAAGACGCAACTACAAACGAGGTAGTCCCTCAAAGCCCGGAAACGCAAGCGCGGGTTGAGGCGTTAAGCAAAGTCTATGCTGAGGCCTCCACACACAATGCAGAGGTCTTTGCCTTTGCCCAAATTGGGATGACACAGTCTGAAAAAAGTTCAATTTCATCTTTGGCTCAGGTTGAGAGTGCGGTTACGTTATCTAATGATAAATCACAACAATATGTCGATGGCGCTCTCACCTTCGTGGTGCCGGATGTATCTCCGGAAAAACACGCCTACGTTTATGAAGAAGACAAGATGGCAGAATTAGATAAGATTGAGCCGGTAGATGAAGACGTCAATAAGGCTCGAAACGTTCACAATCTTATTCACGGTCTTAGTGATTATAAAAATGCGGCAGAAAGCGTGCAAGAGATGCGTGAACGATATGAAAAAGCCTTAAGCTCTCTGAAAAAAGCAGACAGCTGTGCCAAGAGTTATATCGGTCGTCATTTTAGCAATGCAGAGAGTATTTGGGGCAGCACCAACAACGTAACAGATTACGATTCTCGCAGAGGAATTTCCGGCTGGGCATATAAAGCCTATGAAGCGGCAAAAGCAGCCGAAACAACGGAAACCAGCAGTGGAGACGTTGTCGCAATGGATATAGATTATGAAAGTGTGGATTTATCAGATCCAACCGATACCAAGAAGAATACCGAGGTGATAGAAGCTCAAGGGAGCTTAAGCCCCGGAAAAAGCAAAGAAGAAAAAGCCGCGGCGGAAGCTCGAGCCAGTCGTATGCTCTCCTGGCAGATAGGTTCTGAAGCTTCCAAAATGTTGGCGGCGGATCCCTCAAAATGGGGAAAGGCGTTAAAAAGTCCGGCATTTCCGGTGTGGCAGGATGTGAAAAGCTTTTATAATCAATATCTGGATTTAAAATATGCCAACATAAAAAGCTACCTGGCATCTTTTACCAAAAATGATGTTTTGGCTGTTGTTGCCGAACGCCTGAAAGGAGGCGATGCGGCAGTAGATGATACTCTGCGTCGCAAAGAAGCCATTGCTCTGGAAGAACAACTATCAACAGAACTCCAAAGCGCGGACACCAAAGGAGGACAAGCCCTGTCAGGGTATGAGGCGGATTATCAAAATGGTCTGAAATTGTTGCAAGAACAAAGAAAAGCTCTTGTTAGCCGCTTAGATAACGCTTCTGAGGAGCTCAAAATAGAAAGCGACACTCTTTCTGATATGAGAAATCAGGTACAAGATGATGCCGGCACCACGATGAGAGAAAAAGTAACATCTCAAGAATCCTTTCCGGAAAATGTGAATGAAAGTGCTTCGGGCAATATGGAAATAGCCGAAGTTGAGGAATATGATGACCTCTCGACCTCATTCAACAATAATGTTTCAAAAAATAAGAGCTCATCGGGAATAGAAGAACAACAAAAGAAGGTTGAGCGCCAAAAACAAGTAGTTGCTTCGTTAGATAATCAGCTAACCGAATTGGACAATAAAATAAAGACCTACCGCTTAAAGGCACAGTCTGGAATATTGGGGCTGAAAACATCTGCGCAAGAATCTAAAGATTCTCTGCTAGATCAAGCAACAGAGATGCTTTCTAAAGCGGATAACGATTATGCCAAGGATGTAAAGAGCAATTTGCTTGCGATTTTAAAGGACTATCCCCTAAAACAAGAGGTTGGCCTAATTATTACACCAGAAATGGTTTACGAGAGCTTGGAAAGCTCGGCCGATGAGGCTTTGGATACGTTATACGCTAGGGTTAAAGAGCGAGTAACCCAAGCCAGAAAACAAATTGCTTCCCTGGGAGATAATTTGTACAATCCCGATTATCATGAGCAGATAGATCAAATACACCAAAGTATGATAAGAGACATCAAAGCCATGGCTATCAGCGTAAACGCCACGGGAATTTCAGCCATTCAAGGAATAGAATTGTATGGAAAGTTGTTAACGGCAGATACTTCAGCCGAAACGGATGACTACTTTGTTGGATATCACGCCACGACAAGAGATCTTAAGGCTCCCAAAGAGATTTTTGTAGAAAATTTGCCGCCCTTGAGAGAGGTGTTTCATTTTGATGAAACGGATTTTCAAAACGTAAAGCCTTTTATGCAGGGTAATACCAAGACATCGACGATTCTTAATTCTGATTTCCTCAGTATCGGAGGAGAAATTCCGCAAGTTTGGCAATATATGCTTCGTCCGCATGCTTATGTTGAAGCAGATATAGATTTGCAAAAAGCTCTGGAGGAAGGGTGTGCCCAGGTTTCGTTTTTCCGCGGAGGAACAATGCCTTGCAAAGTCAAAGATTCGGCGATTATCGTAGATATGGATAGTGATGGACAATACATTCGCTCTTCGGCTACGGGGGATTTACCTGAGTGCTCCTATCTAGAAGCACGATCCGGAGGCATATATCACACACGCCGAGAAGTAGGCATCAATCTTGGTAGCGGAGATGATGCAAGTTCAAAAGATTGCATGTACAGTGAGCTCGGAACGTTGTTTACGGCAGATGAAGAAGGAAACTTATTGTTTCGCCAGCCGACATACAATGCCTATTATGCCCTTTTAGATGAATTAAATAATGCAGAAGATGAGTTGAGCAACAGCCAAAAGAAGAGGTTGGCGGCCTATGACCGCACACCCTTGGCATTCAATCAAATTGGAGAGTTTTTGGTCTACGCTGAGAACGAAAGAAACATAAAAGAGCAGTTGGATGAGGCAGAAAAACAATATAATGATATGCTTGAGAAACTCTATGCCATTCTAAGAGAATATGGTTATGAGCCATCGTCTGGGTTAGATTTGGCAAAAGAAACCGACTATAATTTGGTTAGAGCCAAACTTGATAACATAAAAAATACGGCTATAACGGAAGCGTTAAGCAAGATAGAAGAAGTCGATATTGCAGAAAACGATGTTGTCGCCGAGCGTATTGAAAGTCTTCAAAGCATTATTACAGCTTTGCAAAAAGATAAAGAAGAGATGACCATCATCGGGGGAGAGGTGGAAGATCAGAATAATCTTGACGAGGAAATAAAAAGCTCTAAAGTAAATGAAGAAGTCGCGGGTAAGTTCATCGATAGCCTAAACGAGGCATCTTCCAGCATTAATCTACCAGAAGCACCATATTGTGCCACTTACTAACAGGGATAAACTTTTAAAAATGAGTCCAAGTCAGATAGAAAACGGCAAACAAACATTAGCCATTGAAGACGGAGCAAGGCGAGCCCCTGAGTTTTTAGAGCACCTGGAAAAAGAAAGAGAGGGAGCCAAATTAACCTATTATATGTGGCTGTCCAGATTTTTTATCTTTTTTGCAGGAGCATCATTGTTGTTATTGATAAGTTCGGCCTTGGCGTTATTTCGTCTGGCGCCGATGGTAACAGTTGAGCCGTTTTTGATTATTAATCAAGATTCATCGGAAGAAATTGTGAGAGAAGAACCGATTACAACTGACATGACATCAAAAGACAAGCTGATGAAAATGTTTATTGGCCAATATGTTATTTTGCGCAACACGGTAATAAACGACCCCACAGAAATGCGCTCACGTTGGTTGCCCGGCGGAATGGTAAACTATTTATCGGCAGAAGATGTCTTTTATGCATTCCACCAAAGCGCCTCTTCCAACTGGGAGGCGATGTTTAAGCGTGCTCTGGTAAGAGAAGTCGAGATTATTGATATCAGCCGTCAGGGTGGAGAAAGAAGTCCGGTCTGGAAAGTCGATTTCAAAACTTATGAACTATACGACGAGCAGGGAAAAAGTCAGGCCCAAAAGGAATCAACACTGCGTGTAAGATATTGGACAGCTTCGGTTACAGCCTATTTTATAAAAGAAAGAATGTTCATGGGGCGTCGCCTGATAAATCCGCTGGGTTTTACGGTTACTCGCTACTCTCAAACCGAAGTAGAAATATTCTAATTTGTTGATAAGTATATTCAAGCTGTTAGACATTTAAAGTAAAAGAGTATAAGTTCATACTATCTGGAAGATTACAAATTTGAGCCTAAGAAGGGGTTTTTATAATGGGTAAATATTCTAAGTTATTGATAGTGCTTGTTTTATTTTTGCTTTCTGGGTGCTTTGGCTCTTATTATGAGCCTGAGCCGGTTGGTATTGGTAAGGGTAGTGATGAGCTAAAATTATCTCCGTGCGCCTGTATGGAAATTGAATTGCCGAAAAATTTACCGGATTGGTTTGTTGCAACAATTTAAAACGGAATAGCATAGATGGCAGAGAGAATAGGAACATCTCCGGACGGGCGTAAACTTTTAGGCAGTAATGCTCCAAGAGCGCGTCGTCAGCAGTCAGAAGACGTTTTTGTCGCCAATGTTGGTGAAAAACGCTATTTGTGGACAGCTCGGGCTTTTGCTGTTATTACAGCGTTGAGCCTTTGCTGTAACATTGTTCTTATTCTTGCTATTTTCCAGGTTTTGCCTTTGTATCGGGTTGAGCCGTTTCTGCTTACTTTTCAAAACAAATCGGAGCAAGTCTACAATATCCAACCCATCAAAGAGGGGTTAAGAAACCAGAAGGCAATTACCGAGGTGTTTGTGAGAGAATATGTCTTGTTGCGCAGTTCTTTTACGAGAGATATTGCGGAAATGGAGGCGCGATGGTCCGCCGATGGCCCAATTAAAGAAATGTCTTCACCGAGAATATATGATGATTTCCTGAAGAATACGGCTCAGAGGGCCCTTAGTGTTATTCGCACCCGAGGCTTGAGTAGGGATGTAAAGATTTTGTCTGTAAATGAACTAACAAACGGAATATGGCAAGTTGAATATGAAACTAGAGATATGTATCCGGAATCAACGGCACCGGAGGTAAATTATTGGACAGCGTCTCTGAATGTTTATTACCGCCCCAAGACTGTGAAATATGGGGACAGGTTAAAAAATCCGATAGGTTTTACGGTCGACAGATATGCGTTGACCTTTAATAAAGTGGAGTAGCACAAGTGTCTTTAAAATATTCAAAAATATCAACTTTTATCATAACATCATTGGGGCTTGGCGGCTTGTGTTCGGTGGCGTCTGCGCAAGTAGACCAGCAGATCATGGATGCCAGTGCGGAGCAAGCGCAGGGAAACTACCAGCCAATGAACTTGGGCTACGCCGGATTTAATTCTCTCGGGATGACGCAGGCAGCATGGCTTGATCCGCTCCAAAACTTGGGAGAGGGGCAAAGCAAGCCGGCATATTCGCGTTATTACTGGTCGCCGGATTTGGTTCTCCCCATTCGTGTCAGAGAAGGGATGATAACGCTGGTCAACTTTCCTGAGTGGGAGATGATAGAAGACATTTTTATTGGAGATAACGCAACATTTGACGGCCAAATTTCGGGTCCAAATTCTTTGATGCTATACCCACGTAAAGGAGCCAATGTTGGCGTTGATACAAACGTTATTGTATTTGGACGTTCAGGCAACCGATATGTTTTCTACGTAAAAAGTGAGGCGGTAAATACCGAAAGGCTAACCAATGCCATTATAGATATCGACGTAATTGGCGGCGAAGACGGCAGCGGCGGTAGCGGCTCAGCTAATTTTGGAGGCGGCTCAGGAGGCGTTTTGGGGGCGCATACCGGAGGAACGGTCTCGGGCGGCAAGTCGGTAGACGCAAATTATACCAGACGTTTCCAAAAAAGTGATTGGTTGAAGTCGATTCCTCTGGATCCATCAAAGTTCAGATTTGACCTTGAGGTTTACGTGCCCAATCCGGACGACGTTGTTATTGCGCCGGAAAGAGTGTGGAGAGATGACATCTTTACATATATAGATTTAGGCAAGAAAGCTCTAAACATGATGCAGCGTCCGGTTGTCAGTATGATAGTCGAGAGGGTTGAGGTTCCTGTTGGCTTTAGAACCAAGGGGCCCGATAATCGACTGATTATTGTTGAGGGCGTCGGCGATCTGGTCTTAAGAAACGGGAAAAGGATTATTTGTATCAAACTACGTCGTTCGGATGAAAGCGGTTTAGAGTATGCCATCGATTCGGCAGATTATTTGCCACCTTCATGGGAGGTTCCTGCGCCACTGCCGTCGTCATCCGGTAATGCTCTACGCCAAGGGAGCACAGCAGGAGCTCCCATGAATGGAGCTATGCAGGGGGCAAATGGCCAAGTTACCCCCGGGCAATATGATATTCAGGTGGGACAAAGTCAGGTAATTGTTCCCCAATATGCGGCGGGGGCTGGTAATACAGGTGTTGGAATTGGTTTTCAACCCGGCAGCGGAGCAGCCAATAATTTTGACTATTCTAAGATGCAAAGAATAAGTAACAGCGGAAATTCAGCGCCCAATCCTTATTCTCAACAATATGGATATGGCACGGGTTTTAGTGACGGAGATAATTCTAATATATCTATTGAACTGGGAACAGATGACAATGTTTCTAACCTGGAGCAACTATGGGATCGTTTATCTTCACAATATGAGGCAGATTTATCCCGCTATGAACCGTTTTTCTCGGTAGATGCACCGGCCGATGGACAGGGAAAAGAGCTTTTTCATCTTCGTATAGGGCCGGTAAAAACACTTGAAGAAGGCGACAAAACTTGTAGTATTCTGGGCCGTAACGGAGTTTTCTGCAGTGTAGTTAGGACACAGTGACAAGATTAGATGGAAAAGGAAAATTTAACACATTCGGAGAAGTATATAAAAAAGACCAATCGCATAATTTTGGCGATTGGTATTACTTCTTTCTTAATCTTTATATTTGGTGTTTTTTTGCTGGTAAAGAGTAATCAACGCGAAAGCGAATACGAAGAACCAGTGTTTACGGATAATGCTGATGTTTTGAATATTGATAATACGCCGCCGCTAGCTCAAAATATAGAATTCACGACCATAGATGAGGAGATTCCTCTCACAACGACGCCAGATCCTGTTCCGATGGGAGAGGTCGTTTTGGGTACAGAAGCCAAGAATGTCCTAACCTTGGGCACCAACGGTAAGGCCGCGGTTCAGATTGTAAGTGTTGATTTGGCAGAGCCCCCGGCAGATGGATTTACATTTGAGAACGGATGCAACAATAAGACTCTGTCAGGAGATGAAACCTGCCACATAACAATGAGCTGGGCGCCGGTAGTGGCGGGCAATGTGCAAAATAACTTTATCATATCTTGGTATGAGCTAAATTTGGGTCAAAGCAATGTTAAGTCCGCCAAAGTTCCGGTAACAGGCAATGCTGTAACCAAAGAGGATTGCACCATTTGTGAGGCAGTGCCGGGTGTAACCAACACGGGGGCGGGGCAAGCACCTGCCGTTCGCAACGCCATAGGTCCAGACGGTAAGGTTATCGGCACAGTTGATGCAGATGGGTATGTTAGAGATGCTAACGGGAATATTATAGGACGAGTTGGGGCTGATGGACTGATTATGGACGAGGATGGCAACGTTATCGGCGTGGCAAATAATCGTCGGGCGGTTTATGATGAGTTTGGCAATCTGATCGGCTATGTAAATCCTGATGGGACGGTTGTTGATAAGGAAGGCAATGTCATCGGTCGTGTATTGCCCGATGGAACAGTTGTTGATATGAACGGCAAAGTGATTGGCAGAGCTGTTGATACAGGATTTGTCTATGATGAAAATGGCAATATTATTGGACGAGTATTGCCTGATGGGACAGTTGTTGATATGGATGGCAATGTCATTGGTCGGGTTATGCCTGACGGCCGGGTTGTAGATTTGAAAGGAAACGTTATTGGCAGTGTAACCAAGCCTGGACAAGTAGCTGTGGATGAGAACGGTAATGTCTTGGGCGTTGTGATGCCAGACGGCAGCGTTGTTGACAAAGACGGTAATATTATAGGGCGAGTGGACGCAAATGGCAATGTTGTAAGATCGGGGACACTGGGGCAGGTTGGTAAACAAGCTCGTTTGGCATATGATAAAGATGGCAACGTTATTGGCTACATAGACGAAGATGGTAATGTCCGAGATTTCAACGGCAATATCATTGGCAAGATGCTTGAAGACGGTACATTGGTAGATTTAGAAGGCAATGTCATCGGCAAGGCGGGAGAGACTGTGAATTTGGCCTTAGATGCCGACGGCAATGTTATTGGTTACGTTGGTACAGACGGCAAGGTCTATGATAAGAATGGCAATGTTATCGGTTATGTTGATGAGAACGGGAATATCTTGGATGCCAACGGTAACGTAATAGGTTCTCTGGTCCAGACCAGTTTTTTGCCGTTTACCCCGCAAGGAGAACTACTTGGAAGATTAGAGAATGATGGCTCAATAACCAACGAGGCAGGTCAGATAGTTGGTCGAGCTCTACCTAACGGACTGGTCCGGGATGCCAGTGGTTCCAAGGTAGTGGCAAAAATGGTCCGCGGAGGTTTCTTGGTGGGCTATGGTTGCAAACAGCTAGGATATTTGGATAAGGATGGTAAAGTAAAGAAGGATGATGAGGATACAGGCTTAAAAATGAGCCCAGAGGGTGTTGCCACGGACAGCGAGGGACGCTATATAGGAGAAATTGTTCCTCAAGGGCGAGTTTTTGATAACGAGTGCCGTTATTTGGGGCGTGCCGACAACATGGGCATAGTCAAGGATGATAACAATCGATATGTGGGCTGCGTTAATCCGGATGGTAGTGTTTTAAATGAAAAAGGCGAATTTGTCGGCCATGTAGCCTATGAGGGGGCTGCGGTAGATTATGATGGAAATTATCTAGGCAGGGTCAACGATGAAAATATCGTTGTTAATGATGCCAAATTGCCAGTTGGTTGTGTCGGGCTGTATGGAGAAGTATTTAACAGCAAGGGCGTTTATCTTGGCAAAGTTATGTCCGGATATTATGGCTTTGATTTGAATGGTAAGTATTTGGGGAATGTGGATAAGAGTGGGCGTGTAAGAATCTATGGACAGCCATCCGCAACCCTATCTTCCAACAACTTGTTATTAGATAAAAATCGTCAAATTATTGGTTCTGCAATTGCACAAAAAACATCGATAATAGATGCAAAAAGCGAGGCGATAGGAACAGTCTTTCCCGATGGGCAAGTTTATAACAGCAAGGGCATTTCGCAGGGTAAAATACATAATGATGGAACGGGTTTCTATGGCCAGGAAGTTGGAACCAAGGCGCCCATAGGGGAAGTTATAAATACCAGAGGTGAGTTGGTCGGTATATCTGGTTATAATGGCCAGGTCATAAATCGCTATGGAGATAACATAGGCTATGTAAACAATCGCGGCAGCTATTTTAATCCAAGGGGCGAATATCAAGGCGCAGTTATAACGACAGGGCCGGCAATAGGTTATGATGGCTCATACCTGGGATATGCCACTGCATCGGGCAAGGTAATAGATATGGAGGGACAAGTTTCCGGAACATCCAGCCACGACGCCAAAGTCCTGAGTGACGAAGGAAAGGTTATTGGTGAAGTTATTCCCGAAGATGTGATGGTTGATATATGGGGCAATTATAGCGGATTCCTGAATACCCTAGGGGATGTTTCTGATTTGAAGGGGAAAGTTATCACAGCGATTCTGCCGGGTGGGTCAACAGATGGTAGTCTAAGTGTGCTGCACCATGGAGCGGTTGTGGATTTTGGGGGCAATGTCATAGGCGTAGTAGCTCCAGACGGAAGAGTTGTTAATGCCGAGAATGTTGCCATAGGCAAGGTCCTATCAGATGGTAATGTTATGAGTGTTTCTGGCAAGCTGATAGGCGAGGTCGTCGGCGGAGATATAGTTGTTGGTAACAATGATAAAGTTGTGGGTTATGTAAATTTTGATGGTAAAATAAGCTCGCCTGATGGTAAGATAATAGGCAAAGTATTGTCCGGCGGGCTAGCTATAGATGCACAGAACGGGATTCTTGGCAAGATATACAAGATAGGAGCAACCGTTTTGGGAAATGACGGAAGCTACAAAGGACGACTGGCATATGATGGAACGGTTATAGATGCGGGAGGGCAAACAATCGGGCAAATAAAGAGCAACGGTTCATTTATCGACCTAGATAAAAAAGTTGCCGGCTACGTTTTGCAAGAGGTTGCCAAGAACCGGAGGAATTAGAGTTGAAGCTTCAAGAAGTAGTAAAACAAGGTCTAAAACAGATAGCAGCATTGTCTATGTTGATGTTGCTTTGTGTTGGTTCTGCGGCAGCTCAAGAAATAACGGCCATAGATTTTAACGGAGATTTGCTGGGAAAGGTTATTCCCGATGGTAAGGTCGTCGGTTTTGACAACCAACTTATAGGCAATGTTACAGCAGACAGTTTGATTGTAAATTTTGACGGTAAATTAATCGGTGGCGTTGTCCCGCAGGGAATTGCCATTGGCAATGATGCCAAGCCATTAGGAAAAGTTGGCAATGACGGTACTGTTCGCTTAGCCTCTGGGCAAGTGGTTGGAAAGGTCTTGCCAAACGGATTGGTTATAAACGATTACTACGATGTTATAGGCGCGGTTATTTTCCCTGGGCTTGTCTATGGCGATGACGGCCAAACAATTGGGCGTGTAACCGGAGATGGTCAATTCACCAATTTACAGGGGCAAAGTATTGGTTTAATCACTCCAGATGGCTACGCATATCGTAAAGTTGGCGCAGACTACATTTTGGCCGGCCGGTTGATGTCATCTAAGATGGTAGTCTCTCTGCAGGGAGATTTTATGGGTAGTGTGATGCTCGGTGGCCAAGTGTCTAATTTTGATTCAGAAATTATTGGCAGAGTAAGAGCCAACGGTTACGTCTATGATAATCAGGGGCAAATCATCGGGCACATTGTTCGCTCAAGCTATGCTTTTGATAATAATGGCTATTACTTGGGAGTTGTCACTTATAACGGAGAAGTTGTAAACGGAGATCGTTTGCTCGGGCGTATCAGGGCGGATGGCAATATTGTAGATCTAGAAAACAAGCTAATAGGTTACAGTATTGATATCGCGGCCACGGCAACGGATTTAAGGGGGCGGTATATTGGCCGTCTCATACCAGAGGGTAACTTAGCCAGATCAAAAGACACAACGGCATTGGTAAGCGCCAGGGGCATTGTGGTCGGAACAGATGGAATGCCAATAGGGCAAATTTCGGCAATTGGGCCCGTGCTCGATTATAAAGGGGCCTTACGAGGGCATGCATTGAGTGGGGGCTCTGTTATAGCCTTAAATGGTACTCCGATAGGCTACATGGTAGGCGAAGATGCCTATGATTTGTCGGGGCGGATGATTGGCGCGGTAATGGGGCAAAGGAGTGCCTTCTCGTCAGACAACACATTTTTAGGAATGTCTGGTATTGGCGGGGTGCTGGCTGGCAATAATGCCAATTTGCAAGCATCTCCGTTTGGCTATGTTTTTGATCAAGAAGGCGCGCTAAAAGGCGCAAATATTGAGCTGTCTCTCTTATACAGTCCCAACGGTTCACCCATGGCGATTATGGGGGTGAATGGGCAAGCGGTAAACGTTTCGGGTAGTGCTCTGGGCAATATAAATGGCGCGGGCTATGTCTTAAATCCTCAAAATCAGTTAATAGCCAAGAGAATAAGGGCACTTTTTGCATCAAATCCAAACGGTGAATATTTGGGAAATTTGACGGCGGAGAATTTGATAATAAATGCCAACTTGGATATAGTGGCAAAATTGCTTCCTGACGCCTCTGTTGTCAAGACAGACAGAAGTGAGAGTGTAAATTATGGCCCGCAGATCGGAAAAAGCTTTTCAGAAAAGGTTGCTCTGGATTTTAGTGGCAATTTGCTGGGATATACAGATATCTTAGGCAGAGTTAATAACTTGAGCGGAGCCAAGATAGGCCAGGTTGTAGAATCGGGATTGGTTGTTGACAACAACGGGTTGGTTTCAGGGCAAGTAGCATCTTTTGGCGCGATGGTAAACGACAAATGCGAGGTTGAAGGAGTCCTAACACCCAGGGGTGATGTCCAAAATTATCGAGGGACATACTTGGGGAGAGTGTTGGCTAATGACTATGTTATTAGTGACAGTGGCACTTTGCTTGGGTATATAGTTCATTCTCGTCCGGTTGTAGACAGCGGAGGCAGGATTATAGGCTTCAGCTCAGCCAATGGCAAGGTTATGGGAGCAGATAAATCAGAACTTGGCTGTTTGGATAAAAAAGGCCGGCTTTACAACGCGGATAACAGCTGGATAGGAAGTGCGGTTAGCTACACATCAGCAATAGACTTCAGCGGCCGCATCATAGGACGTTCAATATTAGATGGAAGCATTGTTGATGACAGCAATCAGATTATTGGTTACCAACAGCCGGATGGAAACATAAATTCGACAGCAGGTTTGCCGCTGGGGGCAATGCAGCAATACCGAGTTGCCTTTAATCTGGACAATCGTTTTATTGGCAGGGTTTTGGAGGATGGTTCAGTTGTTGATAGTCAAAACAAGAACATCGGCAAAATTAATTTTGAGGGCTATGTCTTAATAGACAATCAAAAGGCCGGATATGCATTATACGATTTTTATATGTATGATGCATCAGGGAATGTTATTGGTTACATTAATCGCAACGGAGATGTCACCAACTTTACCAACAAGAGCCTTGGGCGTATAGAAAGAGGCTTTTTGGTAGATAAAGAAGGGCAAGTCATTGGGCGCGGAAACAGAGATTATCACATAAGAGATAATAGCCATTTGGTGCTTGGTGAATTGTCCTTTAATGGGGATGTTTTGGACAAATCCGGTAACTTGGTTGGCCGTTTGGGCAAGGCGGGAGAAATCCTTAACCGGAATGATGAAGTTATTGCGACAGCCTCACCGCTACAATACTATAGCAAGATAGCCAGCCAAGATAAGCGCCAAATGGTTTTTGACAAAGATGGAAATTTCTTGGGCTATTTGGATGAGAATGGCAATTTGGTAGACGCCAATGGCAATATAATTGGATATGTTGACAAAGACGGTAATGTTGTAACCAAAGATGGCAAAAAAATCGGAGAAAGACAAGCCGAGCAAGATGTCTACGACAAAGATGGTAACATCATAGGAAAGACAAATGCCGACGGTTTGGTCGTAGATGCCAACGGCAAGGTTATAGGCCGTCTCAACGAAAATGGCGATGTAGTAGACGCCAATGGCAATATAATTGGCGGAATTAATCGTAATTGGTATGAAAAAGCGCCACAGCCGGAGGCAATAGCAAAATCAGAAGATGTCTCTCCGGCACTAAAGCTTCTGGAAAGCAAGCAATATAAAAAATCTCTAGGCATTGCCCTAACGCCGGACGGAGAGTATTTGGGCGAAATCATGGAAGACAAGAGTGTCGTAGATAGGAGTGGCAAGATCGTCGGCCATCTAATGCCGGATGGTTTGGTTATAGATGATGATGGAAATTTGATAGGCGTTCAGGAGGCCAATCGTCCGGACAGTAGTGGTATATTTGTTCCGCCAGGAACCTTTGGCGATGGCGGAGCCTACGGAACAGGAGCCGGCTCTCCGGGGAATTTGGGCCCCGGGGGAGGATATGGCCCGGGCGAAAGATATGACCCGATGCGCCAAGCAGCCTTAAACGCAGCAATGGCTGAACGCAGGAAAAATATTACGGTCGGAAAGATTAGTAACGGCACGCGCAAAGAGGCCTTTGACGGTATGCAAAAGGATTGGTCTGAGCAAGGAATTGCCAAGGTAATTTCCTCATGGAGAGTCAACATGAGCGAGATGATTCTGTCAGACAAGCCGATTCCTGCGGTTATAGCCAGAGCGATAGATTCGAACAATCCGGCGCCGATTACGGCCTTTGTTGAGAGAAATGTTTATGCTGAAGAGGGCCGAAATGTGATTATTCCGGCAGGCAGCCGCTTGATTGGAACTTTAGGCGGCGTAACTGCCAGCACGGAGGCAACATCAGAATCAGCACGTGTTCAAATATCTTGGGAAAGGTTAATACGTCCGGATGGCTCATTGTTTGTTTTCCAAGGCCTAACAGCGGATGCGCAAGGACGAGCCGGAGCTCTGGGGTATGTTGATCAGCAATTGTTCAAGAAATACACTTTGCCGGTCATGACCACGAGCTTGACCAGTGCCACGGCGTACTTTATGTCACCAAACGATAACGAGAGTGAAAACGAGACCCCTCGTCAACAAGCGGCAAATGATGCACGTCAAAATTTCATCAATGAGATGAACAATATTTTTGATGAGATTTTGCAAGATAAATCGAGCATCAAACCTTTGACATACATTCCGGCAGGAACCAGAATTATTGTATTCCCCAACACAGATTTGTGGCTGAGGACCTGGGAAAACGATCAAGATTCTTCACTGCAACTTGAGAAACCACAAATCTTTATTGATGATGGAGAAAAAGCGGCCGAGCAAGAGAAGAAGGCAAAAGAGCCGACAACCAAGACTGTTTCCTCAGGAGGCGATGTCGTGTATGATTCCAGTATGGATGATGTAGAAAGTGCCAAAGCTCCACCACCGCTGATAGACGATTCTAAGTCCAAGAAGCAATCAACCGGTCAGGCCTATATAGCGCCGCCACCACCGCCATCAGTATCAAATAGCGGCACAGCGGCACCGGCTCAGTCGACCACAACCGGAGGATCATCTGGCAACAACACCAACAATAGTGTACCGGCATTGTTCTAAGAGAAAGGAAAAAGGTAATGAGTTTTACGGTTTTAGAATCAATACTTCGTCCTTTATCTTACTGGTACAATCAGGAGAACATAGAGGAAGTTGCCATCAACAGGTCTGGGCAAATTTGGCTTCGTCTGAGGGGCAAACGTGCCTACCCATGGGTTATGTACAAAGACGAGAAGCTAACCAAAGAGTATTTGACGGACCTATTATACATTGTGGCAAATACTTATGAGCTTCCGTTTGACCCTGTAGAAGGCAACCCGGTTGTTTATGCCGCAATTCCCGGAGAGCATCGTTTTTCAGCCATATGCGGCCGCAACGTGATGTATGACAACGATGATTTAACGGGGGGCATAGCGCTGACGATTCGTGTGCACTCGGATGATGTTGCATTTGGTTTGGGGGACTATGGGTTAACCCAGGGGCACAGCCTGCACAAGATCAACCCGCTAAAAGACATTAAAGAGCCGGAGGATCCCTATGAAAGACTGCTGCTCAGCATCAAAAGGGGCGATCACATTTTGGTTTCTGGTGCCACGGCAACCGGTAAAACAACGTTTTTAAACAACTTATTGAAGATTTTAGACATTCACAAAAGAATAGTCACCATAGAAGATACAAGAGAGTTGATTGTTCCGCACCCCAATCGGGTTCACCTGGTATTGTCCAGAACGGAGCAAACCAACGCTTTAACCTATGCCAAGATCATTGACTTGGTTGTTCGTTTTACGCCGGATGCAATCATCGGCGGAGAGATTTCAACCGGTAACGCCGGTGCCATTTGGGAGCTTATGGGGTCAGGACACGACAACTGTTTAGCGACCATCCACGCGGAGAGTTCTGAGGCGGCATACCAGGCCTTCACAGATCGTATTTTGCACACCTATCCAACAATTGACAGAAAGAAAACAATAGAGGAGATGCGGCAAAAGTTAAGAGTTGTTCAGATTAATCGCGATGGCAACTTGAGAGCCGTAACCGAGATTACTTAGAAACCAAGCCCCGCTCATCAGCGGGGCTTTGATTTATGTGGAAAAGTGATTGGTTGTTATAGTCAAAAGGCTCGAAAAAATATAGAATTGAAAATGTATATATACAAAGGACTAAAAAGAGGAAATGAGCGGA
>CASERH010000003.1 GCA_949290295.1 uncultured Pseudomonadota bacterium
AAGCAAGAAAGCTTACGCCTCTTGTGGTAAAATCAACCGGAGCAACGGTTGATTTTATCCTCGAGCTGATTCTTCACAGGCGTCGCCTGTTCGTCAGGCCGCAAGGAGACAAAAAAAACCACCCTCAAAAGGGTGGTTTCTTTTTGGCTCCGGCTTCTAGCTTGGTAAGTTCGTGCTTTTGCACTCACTAACCGCGCTTCGGTCACTTGCTTTCTAGTTTCGTTTCGCTTGCTTACGCTTTGCTCACTCAAGCAAGAAAGCTTACGCCTCTTGTGGTAAAATCAACCGGAGCAACGGTTGATTTTATCCTCGAGCTGATTCTTCACAGGCGGAGCAACGGTTGATTTTATCCTCGAGCTGATTCTTCACAGGCGTCGCCTGTTCGTCAGGCTGCAAGGAGACAAAAAAACCACCCTCAAAAGGGTGGTTTCTTTTTGGCTCCGGCTGCCTGATTCGAACAGGCGACCAATCGGTTAACAGCCGATTGCTCTACCGCTGAGCTAAGCCGGAATAATATGCGGTGTTGGAGGCCGGTACCGGAATTGAACCGATGTACAAGGATTTGCAGTCCTCTGCATGAGCCACTCTGCCAACCGGCCTTCGGTTACCGTCTCTCAATCGGTGCCTCTATATATACAATAATTTTTTCCCACGTCAATACATTTTTTTAAAAAATATGTTTTTTTATCACAACTTTGTTATATGATGGCAAAAGTTGTTGAAATAGGAAAAGGATTTGTATCATGAATATTGCTATTGCCTCTGATCATGGTGGTTTTGAACTCAAGGGACAACTAATTGAATATTATGCAAAAAAAGGTATTAATTTGCAAGATTTGGGAACGCATTCAACCGAATCTTGCGATTATCCTCTTATTGCTCGCAAGATGACAGATGCCATCTTGAATAAACAGGCAGATCTCGGAATCCTTATCTGCGGAACGGGAATCGGTATCTCTATTGCTGCCAACAGAGTTAAAGGAATCCGCGCCGCTCTTCTTTATAATGCGGAAGTTGCTCGTTTGGCTAAACAACACAATAATGCTAACATTGTCGTCTTTGGTGGCAGAACCCAAAAATTTGGAGATGTCGTATCATATCTTGATGCTTTCCTTAAGGCCGAGTTTGAGGGGGGTAGACACTTGCGCAGAATCGGCGAATTGGATGAATAGGAGGAAAATATGGATTTTACAGAAAATTTGAAGCAGGAAGATCCGCAAATCTTTAAGGCGATTGAAGATGAACTTAATCGCCAGCAAAATCAAATTGAACTCATTGCTTCTGAAAATATTGTTTCAAAAGCGGTCTTGGAAGCTCAGGGCTCCATTCTTACCAATAAATATGCCGAGGGCTATTCAGGGCGACGCTATTATCATGGCTGTGAATTTGTTGATGTGGTTGAAAATTTGGCTATTGAGAGAGCAAAACAGTTGTTTGACTGCAAGTTTGTCAATGTTCAGCCCCATTCCGGCAGCCAGGCCAATACCGCCGTGTATGTCGCTTTGCTTCAGCCTCATGATACAATCTTGGGTATGAGCCTTGATGCCGGCGGCCACTTGACCCACGGAGCCAAAGTTTCAATTTCCGGCAAATGGCTCAATGCCGTTTCTTATGGTGTATGCAAAGATAGCGGGTTGATTGATTATGAACAGGTCGAAAAACTTGCATTAGAACATCAACCAAAATTAATTATTGCCGGTGGTTCTGCTTATCCGCGCCAGATCGATTTTGCAAAGTTTAGAGCTATTGCCGACAAAGTTCATGCTTATTTGATGGTGGATATGGCACATTTTGCAGGTCTTGTGGCCGGCGGTGTACACCCGAATCCGCTTTCTTGGGCCGATGTGGTTACTACAACAACGCATAAAACTTTGCGCGGGCCTCGTGGCGGAATGATCTTGACCAATAACGAGGAAATTGCAAAAAAAATAAACTCCGCCATTTTCCCGGGGACTCAAGGTGGACCGTTGATGCACGTGATTGCAGCCAAGGCTGTCTGCTTTAAGGAGGATTTGACGCCTCAGTTCAAGGAATATGCCGCACAAGTTTTGAAAAATGCCAAGGCTTTGGGCGAAACTCTGCAAAAAAGAGGGCTTAACTTAGTTTCCGGCGGGACGGATACTCATTTATTGTTGGTTGATTTGCGGCCTAAAAACGTGACCGGTGATGTTGTGGCCACCGCTCTTGATAAAGCTAAAATTACTTGCAATAAAAATGCTATTCCGTTTGATCCAATGCCGCCCAAAATCACATCGGGTATCAGAGTGGGGACACCGGCTGGAACAACCCGCGGATTTAAGGAGGCTGAATTTGAGCTTATCGGTAACTGGATTGCCGATGTGATAGATGCCATATCTGCCGGCACGCAAGAGAAGGTTATTGCCGAGACAGCGCAAAAAGTTGTGGCTTTGTGTCAGAAATTTCCGATTTATTGAGAGGTATACAGAAAACTAAGGAATGCAAAAAATAAATTCTCAAAAATTGTGTGAAGTTGTACATTCTTCTTCAAAAGTTGTTGACACGGACATTGTTAATGTCGTGACTGACAGCCGAATTGCCAAAGAAGGTGATTTGTTTATAGCCATTAGGGGTGAGAAAAATGACGGGCATCTGTTTGTCGCCGATGTTTTAACAAAAGGTGCTAATTTGGCTATTGTTGACCACTTGGTTGAAGGCGTACCTGAAAACCGTCAGATTGTTGTTTCCGATACAATAAAAGCCTATGGGCAAATCGGAGCTTATAATCGCTCTTTATTTAAAGGAGTTGTTATTGGTTTAACCGGGAGTGCCGGCAAGACAACCACCAAAGAAGAAATAAAATTTGCTCTTTCTAAATTTGGCAAAGTCTATGCAACCAGCGGCAATTTTAACAACCATATCGGGGTGCCGGCAACTTTATGCAATATGGATATGAGTGCTGATTATGCCGTGGTTGAAATGGGTATGAGTGCCAAAGGCGAAATTGAAAATTTGGTTTCTTATGTCGAGCCTGATGTGGCCATTGTTACCAATGTTTACCCGATGCATATTGAATTTTTTCCAAATTTTGAAGGGATTGCCGAGGCAAAAGCCGAGATTTTCAAACACCTTAAAAAAGGGGGCTTAGCCATCATCAATGAGGATACAAATTTTGCCTCTCTGCTTGAAAAAAGAGCGCTTGAAAACGGTGCCAGGGTTGTAAAATTCGGCAAAGGAAATCATCCGGATGTGGAACTTAATTTACAAGATAAGGGAGAGCACAATTATTATAACGCCTGGTGTGTTTTGGCTCTTATCAATGCATTAGGGCTTGATGTTAATGTAACGGCTGAATATTTATCAGGCTTTGGAGCTTTGCCAGGGAGAGGAGCTAAGCATGTTTTAGGGCTTCCCGGTGGTGGAACGTATACCTTAATAGATGACAGCTATTCGGGCCAGCCGGAGGCTATGAAAATCGCAATTGAAACTTTGAGCAATACGCCGGCAAAAGGGCGCAAGATTGTGGTGCTTGGCAAAATGGCCGAGCTTGGCAATACCTCAAAGGCCATACACGAGGAAATCGGAAAAGTCTTGGCTACAAGCACAATAGATATTGTCATTGGGGTTTGCCCGGAAATGAAAGATATGTTGGCTCAACTGCCGAAAGAAAAAGAGCAGTATTATTTTGAAAATAAGGATGGTTTGGATGAATTTCTTGTAAATAAGCTCTTGCAAAATAATGATATTGTCCTTATAAAAGGGGCAAGATATTCTTCAAAAATGTATCAGGTGACTGATGCCTTGTTGGAAAAAGGAAAGTAAAATCTATGAAATGCCCGTTTTGCGGATGTGATGATACGCAGGTTAAAGATTCTCGCGATACCGATGATAACACTGCTATCAGGCGCAGGAGAGAATGTTCAGAGTGCGGCTCGAGGTTTACGACTTTTGAGCGGGTGCAGTTGCGTGATTTGGTCGTGGTTAAGAAAAACGGCGAGAAGGTTATGTTTGACCGTGATAAATTGGCTCGCTCTATCTATTTGGCAGTGCGCAAACGGCCGGTCAGCTCCGAGAGAGTGGAAAAGGTTGTCAACTCCATCCAACGCCGTTTGGAGGCCTCTGGTGAGGCTGAGGTGACATCTACTCAAATCGGCGAATATGTTATGGAAGCTCTCTCAACCCTTGATCATATCGCTTATATCCGCTTTGCTTCTGTTTATAGGGATTTTAAGGAGGTCAGCGATTTTGAAGATTTTGTGGAGACTATTGATAGAATGGCTAAGCCTAAAGGAGATGAAAACTAATGGCAAAATTTGTTTCAGAAAAAATCAGAATGAAATCTGCCGCACGTTTGGCTGCTGTGCAGGCTACTTATATGATTGAGTTTGGTCAGCTCTCGATTGATGAGGTGATTAAAGACTTTATCAATGGCGAGGTTGGCCGCTATGTGATTGATGATGAAAGCACCGAATTTGAGCAGAAAGAAGAACTCGTTGAAGTCGAGCAGATGGACACCTCTTATTTTGCCGAGCTTACCCGCGGTGTGCATAAAGAAAAAGAGCAGCTTGAGAGATCTTTGGCACATTATCTGCGCGAGGGTTGGTCTTTTGACCGTTTTGACGGAACCTTGCGGGCTTTGCTGCTTTGTGCCGCTTATGAGTTGGTGCATACAACAGATGTTGATGCCGCTGTTATTGTTAAAGAATATGTTGATTTGGCTTATGCTTTCTTTGCTAAAAACGAGCCCAAGATGGTGAATGCTTTGCTTGACCAGATTGCAAAAGAAATTCGCCCTTCGGGTAAATAAGTTTGATGGTGTGTGCGTAAAATGGCAAAACTTAAATTATACGAATATCCGCATCCAATCCTCAAAAAAAAGGCTGAGAAGGTCGAAAAGGTTGATGATGAACTGCGCCGTTTTTTAGATGATATGTTGGAGACAATGTATGCTGACAACGGGTGTGGTCTGGCCGCACCGCAAGTCGGGGTTTCTAAAAGAGTGGTGGTGATTGATATTGCTCACGAAGGAGAAGAGCCACAGCCTTTGTATATGGTAAACCCGGAAATTACTTGGAAATCTGATGAAACAGAGGTTTGCGAGGAGGGATGTTTATCTTTGCCGGAGCTGAGGGCAGAGGTGGAGCGCCCGGCCAGTGTTAAAATCAGCTATCTTGATTATGACGGCAAAGCTTGTGAGCTTTTGGCTGAGGGTTTTTTGGCTGTGGCGGCTCAGCACGAATTGGACCATTTGGACGGGATTTTGTATATTGACCATTTGAGCCGGCTTAAGCGACAAATGCTGGTGAAAAAGCTGGAAAAAAACAGAAAAGAAAAAGCTCATCAATAAGATGAGCTTTTTCTTTTAGAGAGAATTTTAAAATAGACAAAAAATACTTGTATAGGGGTTGATTTTGTGGTATTATAATATTTGCTAAGTGCGATATGTCTATTATTAACTTTTTTGTATCATATGTAAGAAAAAGATTCGTTTTGAAAGAATGTTTGGACAAATTTGAGAGTTGCAAAGCTAGCAACCGCCCAGTGAGTGAAGTATAGTAACCTAGGGACCAGAAAACAAATTTGTAGAGCATTGTGAGTAGAACGAAAGCCTTTTTCCCAGGGATGGTGCAGATTTAAATACATAAACTCCGGCTGAGTTCCGAAAGGAAGTAAGGTTTGGAGATTAGTTATGGCAAACATTACCATAGCTTATTCGAAAGATGTTGAAAAGGTCGAGGGTTATGTCGCCGCAGGATATTGTCCCGTGGAGTGCTCTTTCGGGGGTGTTTCTGTGGTGGATGAACTGGAGCTCGACCATCATGGCGAGAAAAGCGGTCTTGAGTCTGTAGCAATACGGGCTTACCGCGATTTCTTTGGTGCTCGGGCTGAGGATCCGCGCTTTGTGATCAACCATATTGATGCTGACAGCATCTTTGCGGTTGCATCTCTGGCCGGACTTCTGCCGCACCCGAGTCAGGCGGATAAGGTAAAGCCGTTCCAGGTGAAAACTTGGACGCAAGACCTTCTGCCGCTGGCCGAGACGATCTCCGTCGTCGACACAGATCCTATCGGACGGGACGTGCTCTCGATGCCGATGGGGGATATCCTGACGACGTGGAACGCGCTTTTCAGCGCTAACGCCGATGACGAGCTGGCTGCATACGCCGCCGTTGAGGGGTGGAGACGCCTGTTGACGCAGCCCTCTGCGCAGGTATTCGTATCTGCTGCTGAGGAATCTGAAAAACAGCGCCAGGTATCGGCCCTCGCTGATCTCAGTGAGAGAAGCGAGAAAGTCGGGGATGTGCTGGCCATTCGTCAGAGCCGAATGTTCGGCTTTGATATATGGTACCAGCGTCGTCCCGAATCAGGTGCTCCGACGGAGGCGCGCGGTTGGGCTAACCCTATGGTGGTTTCCTGGCTTGAGGGGCCTGAAAATATTACCGTGGCCTGCCCGAATCAGAAAGTAGCCGAAGAGCTGCTGGGTGAGGGTGGTTTGCGGAATGTTTTCCGTGAGCTTAATGCTCACTATGGCCTCGCTGAGACGTCAGGCTTTGGCGGCCGAGAAACTATAGGAGGTTCGCCCCGAGGTCAGAAAATGACCGAGGAGGATCTTCAGGTGGTTATTGCCATCATCCAGAGGATGATGAAATAATCATCTTTTGTTTCAAGAGAGAGGTGTTTTGCACCTCTCTTTTTTTGTTTTTGTGCTTGCTTATTTGTACAAAGTTTTTACAATGGGGCAAATTAATAAAGGAGATTAAATAATATGAAAATTGTGTTTTTGGGAACGCCGGATTTTGCTGTACCGACTTTGGAAGCTTTGTGCAAACATCATGATGTGGTGTGTGTTTATTGTCAGGCACCAAAAGAAGCCGGGCGCGGGCAGAAGATTATTAAATCTCCGGTGCAGGTTTTCGCCGAAAGCAAGGGGATAGAGGTGCGCACGCCAAAGACTTTGCGCACGTCCGAGGAGCAAGAAAAATTTGTTGCACTCCACGCTGATATCTCTGTTGTGGCTGCATATGGGCTTATTTTGCCAAAGGCGGTGATTGAGGCTTTTCCACTTGGGTGTTTGAATGTGCATGGTTCTCTCTTGCCAAGGTGGCGGGGGGCTGCGCCTATCCAAAGAGCGATTGAGGCCGGTGATGATAAAACCGGAATCACCATTATGCAGGTGGTGGAGGCTTTAGATGCCGGGGCTATGTATAAAAAAGGCGAGATTAAGATTGATGAAAACACAACTGGCGGTTCTCTGCACGATGCAATGGCGGAGCTTGGGGCTAAGTTGATTGTGGAAGTTTTAGGCGATATCAAAAACATCACGCCTCAACCGCAAGATGAAAGCTTGGTGACCTATGCCGCCAAGATAGACAAGGCTGAGGCAAAGATTGATTTTAATCAGCCGGCGCAAGTGTTGGAGCGCAAAATCAGAGCTTTTAACCCATATCCGGGCTGCTATTTTGAGCATGAAGGGGAGCGTTTTAAAATCTTGCGGGCAAAAGTGGTGCCAGAATGTGCCAAACCCGGGGAGATTTTGCCGGGCGAGGGCTTGAAGATTGCTTGCAAAGAGGGAGCGCTTGAGGTTTTGGAGATTCAGCGCCAGGGTAAAAAAGCAATGCCGATCGGCGAGTTCTTAAAAGGGTATCATTTTTCCTCTTGCTTATAAAAACGAGAAACCCCGCATGTGAAAATGCGGGGTTCTTCGTTTATTTGTTGGGATTGAATATTTCCACCAACTTCAAGATATTCATTTCTGAAGCTGACAGTTCTGAAATTTTCTTTCCTTCAAGTCCAAGGCTATCTGCCAATTTCTTGGCTTTTGAGTATACTAAGATACTCATTCCTTGCTCTTTGATGTATTTTTCAACATCGAGGAAGAGCTGGAAGGCTCTGTCGCTGATGAAGTCGTTCTTGAAAACATAATCCATCAGCGAGACATGGAAGTATCCGGCGTAGGGGATGCTTTCTTTGATAAACTCAAAGCAAACATCCTTGATGTCTGCAGGAACGTCTTCACCTTCCGTGTAGGTGCCAAGCACCAGATTGATCTGTTTTTGGTACAAATCACTGTTGGCGGCAAATCTGGGATCCAAGGCCTGGTAGTACTCAGGAGCTGAAGCTTCGCAGCCTAAAGACATTAGCTCTTTTATGTGCTTGATGCTTTGAATTGTATAAAGAAGATATTCTGCTTTTATTTTGTCCTCTTTACCAAGCTTCTCTGCCACTGTTTTCATGGCCTCAACAGGAGAAGAGCTTTTCATTAGCTCAAGGCTTTGTCGATAGAAAGTTTTTTCTTTGTCAGCCAAGCGTTGAATCTTTGAGATTATTTTACCAATATGCTTCTGCCGGGCGGCAAAAGCTTTATTGGTATAAAATTTTCTCGCCAGCTTTAGTGCCTGAATGACGCTGACCTTGGGGTCTGATACCTGAGAGAAAAGTTCCGGCACACTCAGGTGCAGTTTCTCTTTTCTCATTTCATCGAGACAGTCTTTATGCCAAGTGGCATAGATATTGGCTTCGATGCTGTCGACTGCGAAGATTCTTTCTTCCGGAATCTCAAGTCCTTGCTGGAGCGCTCCGTACAGCCATTTTTTTACAATTGGCTGAAGCATTGACTGGAGAGTCTTTTCTTCTGGTGTTAATTTTCGTGTCATGGTAATTTATTTTTTAGTTTATTAATAATTTTTGTTCTCATAACTCGTCATTTTAGGGTATTTTGAAGGAGATGGCAAGATTTTTTTGTCTAAAATTTGGTTTTTATAAAAAAATCCCCTTAAATCTTTTGGATTTAAGGGGATAAGTGCTTTTTCTTATTCCGCCGTGCAATACTTTTCGGCCGCGCAATATTTTTCAGCAGCGGCAATCAAGATGTTGAACGCATTGAGCCTTTTCAGCTTGCGGGCGACCTGCCTTTCATCGTCACGATCGTCTCGCATCATTGCTAATTTGAGGCGCATAACCTCTTTATCTCGTTGAGCCTCAAAATAAGGCATCAACGTTTTGATGAAAGTCTTTTCAAAGCGAGAATCTATAATAAATTCTTCGCCTTCTTTCTGTCCCATCAGACGGATGGCGTCCAACGGCACTAAATCGCCATCTTCCCACAACAACCCCCAAAAATGGTGGTCATAGTAGTAGTTTTTACCAAAAGAGAGCGAATCTCCACGTATCCAGTTGACGCAGAACTCGTTGAGCTGTTTGTCCGGATAGCGAAGCCCGATAATCAGTAGGCGGGAGACTTTTGCGGGATAAACTATGCAGTAATTTATAGTGTATCTTTTGAATTTTTCTATCTCCCTCTTTGTCAGACTGGCTACGTTCGGGTTGCGGTTGGTTATATAAGACCTTATATTTCCGCGCAACCGCTCCAGAAATGCTTGAATTTCTCCTTCAACAACTGAGCGAGGGCAATCTCTAGGAAGGTTATCTTCCAAAGAACCTGATGCGCCCAAAGGGTTTTGCGCCTTTCTGCTCGCTTTGTTAATTAGTGCATTTGAAAGAGCCTCGAAGGTTTCTTTGCTAATTTTTCCTTCGATGTACCATTTGTGAAGTTGTTCCAGTTTTTGCTGGAGGTTCAATCCTCTAAGAGCCAAATTTTGCTCTTGAGACAGCTTGGGTTTTGATGTTTTCATAAAAATAGGAATTTAATTATTTTATTAAACTTAAAAAAGCTGTCAGTTACTATAACATAACTTCGTACTTTTTCAACCTTTTTTATTTTTTTTAAACTTTCAGGTGCTATATTACGTTTTAAAGTGTGTAGTTTGATTGTAAAAGGGTTGGATAATGAAAAAACTTATAAAAATTTTGCTTATTTGTGTCTTGCTTGGCGGAGCAGGTTGGTGGTTTTCGCAAAAAGACGCTAAAGAAGATGCTTATAAAACCCAAAAAATTATTAAGGGCGATATTACGCAGAAAATTACCGCCTCTGGTATTATTAACCCTATTTCTACCGTTAATATCGGCACCCAGGTTTCCGGTACCATTGCCGAGATTTTTGTTGACTATAACACCTTGGTAAAACAAGGACAGCTCTTGGCGCAGATTGATCCCTCCCTTTTCCAGGCTACCGTTGACCAGCGCCGCGCTGCTCTCAATATTGCCAAAGCAGAGGTCAATGTGGTGAAAAATGATATCGTCTATTATAAGAAAAATCTGGACCGTATCAAAAAACTTAATAAATCTCAGTATACTGCTGATAAGGATTTGGAATCTGCCCAGAGAGATTATGACAATGCCATTGTTCAAAAAGCTTTGAAGGAAGCCCAGGTCTTGCAAGCAGAGGCCTCGCTCGAACAAGCGGAAATTGACTTGCGCTATACTAAGATTATCTCTCCGGTGGATGGAATTGTTGTCTCTAAAGAGGTGGAAGTGGGCCAAACCGTGGCGGCCAGTTTCCAGACCCCAACGCTGTTTAATGTGGCGGAAGATCTGACTAAAATGCAAATTGAGGCCTCGGTTGTTGAAGCTGATATTGCCAAGGTTAAAGAAGGCCAAACCGTAGAGTTTAGTGTTGATAGTTTTCCTGATGAAATCTTTTACGGTATTGTGACACAAGTGCGCAATAATCCAATCACGACCTCAAACGTGGTTACCTATGAGGTGATTATTGAAATTGATAACCGCGACCTTAAACTCAAACCCGGTATGACCGCTAATGTTAATATCATCACGGCTGAAAAACAAGGCGTTTTGCTGGTGCCCAATAAGGCCCTCCGTTTCTATATTACCGATGAAAACGGCGAAACCAAACGCTATGCTGACAAAGGATTGTGGATTCTGAAAAATAACAAGCCCGAAAGAGTGACTATCTGGACAGGTGTCTCCGATGATGACTTTACGGAAGTGGAGGGCAAGGGCTTGGATGAAAATACTCAGGTTATTCTTGAAAGTGCGGACTCTGCCGCTAAGGCCAGAGAAATGAGATTGAGGATGCCCAGATAATGCCGCTGATTGAACTCGAAAATATTACTAAATCTTATCCTCTTGATGGATTTGATCTTAAAATTCTCAAAGGTATCAGCCTGACAATAGAAAATGGTGAGTTTGTCGCTATTATGGGACCTTCGGGTTCTGGTAAGTCTACGTTGATGAATATCTTGGGCTGTCTTGATAAGCCGACTTCCGGCAGATATAAACTCGATGGCCAAAGAGTGGATAAACTCTCTGCCGATGAATTGGCAGAAATCAGAAATAAGAAAATCGGCTTTGTTTTTCAAGGCTTTAATCTGCTCTCTCGAACATCTGCGCTTGAAAATGTGGAGCTTCCCATGGTTTATGCCAATGTGCCGGAAGCTCAAAGAAAAGAACGTGCCGAGGCTGCCTTGGCTAAAGTGGGGCTAAAAGAGCGAATGTACCACCAGCCCAACCAGCTCTCAGGCGGGCAGCAGCAACGTGTGGCTATCGCCCGTGCCGTGGTTAATGAGGCGCCGATCATTTTTGCTGATGAACCAACCGGAAACCTTGATACCAAAATGAGTATCGAAATTATGGATTTGTTCACCAAGCTCAACCAAGAACTCAAAAGAACAATCATTTTGGTTACTCACGAGGAGGATATTGCCCGCTACGCCGACAGAATTATCAAAATCGTCGATGGTGAGATTCATTCTGATGAGAGGGTGGTAAAATGATTGATTTTAAAACCATATTCAGCATCGCTATCAGAGCTATCAGAGCTAATAAAATGCGCTCCATTTTAACCAGTCTCGGTATCATCATCGGAGTGGCCGCCGTGATTGTAATGCTCTCTATCGGCCACGGAGCGCAGGTTTCGATCCAAAACGAGATGAAAACCATGGGCTCAAACCTTATCATCATTCGCTCCGGTGTGGCAACTTCCAGCGGAGCTCGCGGCGGACATGGTTCTCAGCCGACAATGAAGGCCAGCGACGGTGATGCCATCCAGGAAAAAATCAGCAAAATTCGTCTGGCGGCTCCGGTCTTGGAGGAGACAACCCAAATCGTCTATGGAAACGCTAACTGGTCTACCGGCGTGACCGGAACAGACAGTCGAATGTTTGAAATTAAGGAGTGGGATTTGGCCTATGGGAGAATGTTTTCTCCGGCCGATGTTAAAAACTCCAATAAAGTTGCCATTTTAGGACAGACTGTGGTGAACGAGCTTTTTGGTGATGTGGACCCCTTAGGCAAAACTATCCGCATTAAAGGTATGCCGTTCCAGGTTATCGGGGTGTTGGTGGCCAGAGGGCAGAGCGGTATGGGTATGGACCAAGATGACGTGGTCTATATTCCTATTACTACCGCCCAGAAAAAAGTGATGGGTATCAGTTTTCCTGACCAAGTCAAATTTATTATGTTGCAAGCTGTTGATGCCGAGAGCACCTACACCGCGCAGGAGGAAATCACTCAGCTTTTGCGTCAGCGCCACAATCTGGGCGCTAATAAAGAGGATGACTTTGTTATCCGCAACCTGACCCAGATGATGGAAATGATGGAAAATTCAACTAAAATCATGACAATTTTGCTTGGCGCCATTGCCTCTATCTCTCTTTTGGTCGGCGGTATCGGTATCATGAACATTATGCTGGTTTCAGTAACCGAGAGAACCAGAGAAATCGGAATCAGAATGGCAATAGGGGCCAAGGCTTGGGATATTCGTTGGCAATTCTTGATGGAATCACTCGTGCTTTCTCTTATCGGTGGGCTGGTCGGAGTGATTATCGGTTTGGTCGGTTCTCAGATGGTGAGTATGTTTACCTCGCTTTCGGCAAAGGTCTCGCTTCTTTATGTCTTGCTGCCGTTTTCTTTTGCCGGTTTGGTTGGCCTATTCTTTGGCTTTTATCCGGCTTATAAGGCCTCGCTTCTGAACCCGATTAATGCTTTGCGCTATGAATAATCTATTCTTATTTATGCTCTTGCAAAAAGCGGTCTGCTTCCAAGGCGGCAACACAGCCTGAGCCGGCGGCAACAATGGCTTGTCTGAATTCCGGATTTTTGACATCGCCGGCGGCAAAAACACCGGCAATGTTGGTGCGGCTGCTACCCGGGCGGCAGGCAATATAGCCTTCTTTGGTGAGCTCTATTTGGCCTTCGAAAATTTCGGTGTTGGGATGGTGGCCGATAGCCACAAAGACACCGTCTACCTTAATTTCTTTTGTTTGGTCGGTCTTGACGTTTTTGAACCTTAGTCCGGTGACGGAAAGCGGATTCTCGGTGCCTAAAACTTCTTCAACAACAGAATCCCATTCAACTTGTATCTTTTTGTTTTTGCTCAGCCTTTCTTGCATGGCTTTGTCTGCTCTTAGGGCATCGCGTCGATGAATGAGTGTTACGCTATGGGCAAAGTTGGTTAAATACAGAGCTTCCTCTACCGCCGTGTTGCCGCCGCCGATAACGGCAACATTTTTGTTGCGGTAAAAGAAACCATCACAGGTGGCACAGCCCGAGACGCCGAAACCTCTGAACTTTTTTTCGCTTTCCAATCCCAGCCAGCGGGCAGAGGCTCCTGTGCAGATAATCACCGTTTCTCCGCAAAATTGGTGGTGGTTTTCTGAACTGCAGATAAAGGGACGATGTTTGAAATCTACCTCAACAATTTTGTCATCAACAATCTCGACCCCCAAATTTTCTGCTTGTTTGCGCATTTGCATCATTAACTCGGGGCCGGAAATGGCTTCGGGAAAGCCCGGAAAATTTTCAACCTCTGTGGTGATTGTCAGCTGGCCGCCGATTTGCTCGCCGGAGACCAAGATTGGTTTTAGGCCGGCGCGAGCCGCATATATTCCGGCCGTGTAGCCTGCCGGACCGGAACCAATGATTAATACAGGGGTTTTATATTCAGCCATGATGTTATACTCCAAGAATTTTTTGCTCACAAAAAACCACCCCGAAAGGGTGGTTTCTTATATAACTTAAATATATTTAATTTCAAGAATCTCAAAAGATTTGCGGCCGCCGGGAGCCATATAATTGGCCGAATCTCCGACTTCTTTGCCAATCAGGGCTTTGGCCAATGGAGAGGAGAGTGAAATCTTGTTCTTTTCAATATCAGCCTCATAATCACCAACAATTTGGTATGTCTTTTCTTCATCGGTGTCTTCATCGGCAACGGTGACAGTGGCTCCAAAACGGATGACATCATAGTTGGCTTTGGCAACATCTATAACCTGAGCGCGGCTCAAAACAGCCTCCAAATCCTGAATCCGGCCTTCAATGAAACTCTGTTTTTCTTTGGCGGCGGAATACTCAGCGTTTTCTGACAAGTCGCCATGTGAGCGCGCCTCATCAATGGCGGCAATGATGTTGGGGCGTTCTACGCCTTTTAGATTTTTTAACTCTTGCTCAAGGGCCTCAAACCCTACTTTGGTTAAAGGGAATTTTTCCATTTTTTTCACCTGTTGTTAAAAATTATTAGAGTTAGAAAAAACGAACTGCGAGGGAGGGGTGCTCCATCACAGCTCGTGTTTGTTTTGATGTTTCTTACTCTACCACCAATAAAAAATAAATCAAGCAAATTCTTTGTTGGAAAACTTTTGTTTGTTCTATACTTTTGGCGAGAATATGTTAAAGTTATTTCGTCTTTTATTAATTTCGGAGATTGAAAATGAAGAAAATTTATCTTGCTTCTTTACTGATTGGCGGTGCTTTGCTGGCTGCTGCTCCTTCTTATGCCGTTGACAGCACCGGTTGCGGTCTGGGTTCAATGGCCTGGCGCGGACAAAGCGGAATCGGTCCTCAAGCTTTGGCGGTGACAACTAACGGAATCTTTTCTACTCAAACTTTTGGTATTACCTTTGGTACATCCGGATGTGATCCTAACGGAAGAGTTTCAGGCGGAACAGGCAGAATGGTTTTGGCCTTTGTTGAAAACAACATGGAGCAGTTTGCTATGGATGCTGCCGCCGGACATGGTGAAACCATTGATACTTTGGCCGGTATCTTGAATGTTGACAGTGAGGAATTGGGAGCTAAGACCAGCGCTCAATTTGCCTATTTGTTTGACAATGAAAATGTTGACGCGGTCGATGTTACCTTAAAATTGTTAAACATTGCCCAAGCTTAATTTTTTAGCCACTCTTAAAGTTCTTTAAGAGTGGCTTTTTTCTTTTTTGTGATAATTGATGAATTTGTGGCGGTATTTGTATAAGCGGGGGCTTTTCTCGCTTTTCTTTTTGTTAATCTCTGCTTATCCTTTGCGGGCTGAAGATGATTTTGCCTATTCTCCCGAATGGCTTGCCGTTGGCCACTACCAGCCCAAAGGCAAGGGTTATGAAAGTACGATTGATACGCCGAATTTCTTTTTGAGCAAAAACGGAAAAGTTAATCCTAAAAGTGAACTTGAGGCAACTATCGCCTTGTTCCAATCCAATGATGACAAAACCAAATGTTTTTTCCCCTCCCGCTACAAACTTTTGACCAAAGCCGGAATTATTGACTATGAATTTCCCTCTTGCAGTGAATATGAAAAATTTTATGATGATTTGCGGCCGGCCGGTGTAACATTTCTCTTTACCGATGCTTATATGAACAACCCATCTTCTTTGTTCGGGCACACACTTCTTAGAATCGACACTGCCAGAAAAGGAACTCAGCTCTTGGCGCACGGGGCTAACTATGGTGCTTTTACCGAGGGAAAAGAAAACAGTGTCCTTTTTGCCGTTTATGGCTTGATTGGCGGATATTATGGCGGATTTACCGTAAAACCTTATTATGATATCATCAACACTTATAACAATATCGAAAACCGTGATATTTGGGAATTTAATCTTGATTTTTCTCCTCAAGAGCTTGATTTCTTTGTGGCCCATTTGTGGGAAGTGGGGCAGGCGCAATCTCGCTACTACTTCTTCTCTCGCAATTGTTCTTATATGTTGATGGAGGTTTTGGATGCCGTGCGGCCATCTTTAGAGCTGGCCAAACAATTTCCTGTTCAGGCTATTCCCCTAGATACGGTTAAGGCCGTGTATCGGACTCCCGGTTTGGTTAAAAGCATTAACTACCGGCCATCTCGGCAAAATAAAATCAGGCATCGTTATAAGTTGATGAATGAAACCGAGCGCCAGGCTTATTTGCGGGTTATTCTTGAACAAGATTATGATATTGCCGCTTTAGATGAAACAGCCAAAGCCAATGTGACGGAAACGGCCTACCAATTTGTGCAATATCAATATGTGGCCAAAAAATTAGAGCTGGCTGATTATCGTAAGCAAAGTTTTGCTCTGCTGCGCACCAGAAATTCACTTAAAAATCCAGGCAATATTGAAGAGCTCAAAGAAGGCAAAAAGCCTTTTGACGCTCATGAATCTATGCGCGCAACGGTTGGGTTAGGGTTCAGAAACGGCGAGGCTTTTCAGGAAATTTCTTATCGGCCGGCTTATCATTCATTAACTGATGATACTTATGGCTTTTTGCGGGGGGCAGAAATCAATTTCCTTAATGCTGCTTTCAGGCACTATGACAGCTCTGATAAATATGTTTTGCAAAATTTTGACTTGGTCGGTATTCGTTCAATTTCGCCGATAGATGAAATGTTTGCGCCGCTTTCTTTTCAAGTCTTGGCCGGGGTTTCAAGGGACTTTAACCCCAAAACGCAAGAGGAGGGATATGCAGCTCATTTGACCGTGGGCGGAGGTGGAACTTATGCCCTGACAGATAATATCTGGTTGTTTGCTTTGGGCAACACTCATGGCGCCTATGGCGGATTCCTACCCAACAATCAATGGCTCGGTTTGGGGGCAAATTTTGGTGCTTTTGCCGATTTTGGCAGATGGCGTTTGTTGGCCGAGGCTGAAAAAATCTATGCAACCGCTAAAATCGGCTCAAAAATGGTTTATAAGTTGGAAACTTCTTTTACTCTTGCAACCAACTGGGCCGTGGCTTTGCACTATAAATATGAGCAAAACTACGGCCATGATGTGGATGAGAGCCTTATCTCCTTGCGCAGCTATTTTTAGAGCTCTATTTGGCGGCGGCTGTTTTTGATGAAGTTGCGCGCCCGCGCCAGAGCATCAGGGCCGGAGGTCTGCACTCTGATGATGATATTGTTCTCGGCAATGCCGGTGATGTAGCAATAGTTGTCTCCGTCATCATATACCAGGTAGTTTCTACCATCAATAAACTCTATTTTGAAATCTTTGCCTTTTAGGCGTTGTTGTTTGAAATCGGTAATGCTGAAATCTGCCGCTTGGTCGGGGGCGGTTTTGGCGTTGAAAGCCTTTTGCAGCTCTTGCAAGCGTTCCTCATTTTGGCTAAAAGAAAAGTCAAGCGTCTTGCCGTTATCATTCTTGCTGCCGGCAACCATAAACTTATCCTGTTCATTACTTTTTTGTTGCTCTTGGTAGGCTCTGAAATCTTTGAAAGTGCGGTTGGCTTCTTGAATTTGAGTATTTATCTCTTTGTTCATTTGCTCTGCGGCTTTGCTCAGAACCTGATTTTCCTCAATCGATTTCATCAGCGGCGGGAGAGTTCTGAAAAAATCTTGCATCATCTGCGCCATGCTTTCTGAGAGGGCCGGCATCACTTTTTGCATATGTTGGTCTATCTTTTCAATTGATTGCTGCATGCTTTTTTGCGTTTGCTCAAAGCTTTTTTGAACATCGGCGTTGATGACCTCTGTTTCTTGTGCGGCGGCATTGGCGGCGATGCTCATGATGGCAAGAATGCTTAAAAATTTTTTCATCTTTATATCCTCCCTGGCTGGTTTTAAAATAGTGCAGGATGTGCAGAAAGGCAATTGATTTTTTTGAGATAGACGTGTAAAGTAAATGCCAATCTATGTAAAAAGCTAAAGGAGAATATAAATGTTGCGTGAAGAATTACAAAAAGCTCTGAAAGAATCTATGTTGGCTCATGATGCGGCCACCACCAGTGCCGTGCGTTTGATTATTGCCGGCCAAAAGGAAAAAGATGTTGAAGCCAGAGGTAAGGGAGCTAAAGAAGCCACCGATGCCGAATTAATGGCAATGATGCAATCCATGATTAAACAACGCAATGACTCCATCAAAATGTATTTGGATGGAAAGCGTCCGGATTTGGCTGATAAGGAAAAAGCCGAAATTGCCGTTATTGAGCGCTTTTTGCCAAAACAAATGAGCGAAGAAGAGGCAACTGCCGCCATTAAGGCCATTATTGCCGAAACCGGGGCTTCCTCCATGAAAGATATGGGCAAAGTTATGGGAGCTTTGAAATCTAAGTATGCCGGCCAGTTGGATATGGGCAAAGCCAACGGTATTATTAAGGGATTGCTCTCTTAAGTTTTGAAGATGGTGGAAAATGGCCACAACCGAACTGCAAAGATTTTGTGACGAGCTGCGGGCAAAGATTTCTATTGCCGACGTGGTTGGTCAAAAAGTTAAACTCACGCGTAAAGGGCGTGAGTACACCGGTTTGTGCCCGTTTCATAATGAAAAAACGCCTTCTTTTACCGTTAATGAAGCTAAAGGTTTCTACCATTGTTTTGGCTGCGGCGCGCATGGTGATATCATCAAATTTGAGATGGATGCCAACGGCCTTACGTTTATGGATGCTATTGAAAAACTCGGCCACAAGGTGGGAATGGCGCTGCCAAAACTTTCGCATGAAAGCAAAGAGCAGGTCGAGAAGCGTAATTCTGCCTATGATATTATGGAAATGGCGTGCAAATTTTTTGAGAAAAATTTGCGCCTGACCGGTGGGCAGGAGGCCTTAAATTATCTTTATGGCCGTGGGTTTGATGATGCGATTATTGCTAAATTTCGCCTTGGGTTTGCACCCAACAACAATGGGCTTAAGGCCCAGCTTTCTTCTAAGGGAATCAGCGAAAAAGAAATGGCAGAGCTCGGGCTTTTGACTATTCCAGAGGGGCGCAGACCTCATGACTTTTTCCGCAACAGAGTCATGATTCCCATTATTGATAAACGCGGCAAAGTTATTGCTTTTGGCGGCCGCGTGATGGACGGAAGCCAACCTAAATATCTGAACTCGCCGGAAACACCGGTTTTTAATAAGCGCCGAGTGCTCTATAACCTCAATAACGCTCGGGATGCCGGCTATGAGGCCAAGAACCTCATTATCTGCGAAGGGTATATGGATGTTATTGCCATGGATAAGTATGGCATATCTTATGCCGTGGCGCCGCTCGGAACAGCTCTGACCGAAGACCAAATTGCTGAGGCCTGGAAAGTGGTGCAAGAGCCTATTTGTTGCTTTGACGGTGACAGCGCCGGGGTGAGGGCTGCTATTCGCTCGGTGGATAGGGTTTTGCCGATTTTGAAACCTGGATATTCTCTGAAGTATGCTTTTTTGCCTGACAAGCAAGATCCAGATGAATTTCTCAAGGCTCACGGACAAGAGGAATTTCTTAAGGTGGTTAATGATACAATGCCGCTTAAGGACTTGTTATGGAAGAAAAATGTCGACGGGCAGCCGCTTAATACGCCGGAGCAAAAGGCTTTGCTTGAGAAAAATATCAGAGAAGAGGTGGCTAAAATTACCGATGAAACCGTGCGCGGCTACTATACGCAGGATATGAAAAACAAAATTTATCATGAAATCGGTAGAGGGGCTTGGCGCCAACAAGATAAAAATACTCATTTCGGCAAAACGGAGAAAACTACAATCTCTCTGGCCTCAAGTGTCAGAACCAATCTGGATGATTTGGTGGCGGAGTTTGTTGTTTCGGCCTTGATTGCTTATCCTCAGTTGATTGAGGAATATGAGGAAAAATTGCTCAATTTTGAGATAAAGTCATCAAAACTTAAGGTGTTGTTTGAGACCTTATGCGAGATGGTGCATGACGGTGCGGAATTTGAAAATACCGATGATTTGTTGCAGTCTCTGAAAGATAAAGGATTTGCCGATGTCTTACAAAAAAACATTGAACTGAAAATGCTTAAAAAACAATGCCCTGATGTGATAAAAATGCGCCAAAATCTAGATGAAAGAATTTTAGAAGTGCAGCTAAAACAGATTGAAAGCGATATTAGAGAGTGTGCAAGGCAAATGGAAAATGACGAGTCGTTTTCGGAGGCTTATAGTCGGTATGAAACCTTGAAAAAAGAGCGCGATTCTTTGCTCTCATCGCAGGGGGCTGATTGAGATTTGCTTTAGGAAGAGCGAATCGGCAGAAATTTTGCGAAAAATTATCGGGAAACTCTTGACAATTGATTCAAAAATTATTACAAAATGCTCTAGCTCGAAGTTTATGCAAAAACCGGTTTTGTAATAATAAGGAACGTTAATGTCAGATATCGAAAGTTCAGATCTGTATGAGGGGCAGGCTGCAGATGCTCCTTTGATTGATTCTTTGGGAAGCGCTGTTAAGCGTTTGATTGAAAAAGGAAAAGTCCGCGGATATATAACCGTGGAGGAGCTTAATAAGGCCCTGCCGCCGGAAAGAGAATCTTCCGAAAATATTGAGGATATTATGACCAATATCTCTGATATGGGGATTAGTATCATTGCCGAGTCTGATGTCGACAGTTTTGAACCCGATGCGGTTGAGGATGATGATTTTGATGAGGACGAAGACGAAAGCGGCAATTTTGATGAAAAAGAACTCGGCCGCAGCGATGATCCGGTTAGAATGTATCTTAAAGAAATGGGATCCGTTGAGCTCTTGTCCAGAGAGGGCGAAATTGCCATAGCTAAACGTATTGAGGCCGGCAAAACCGTTATGATTGACGGTTTGTGCGAGAGCCCGATGACAATTAAAGCTATTGCCGGTTGGCGCGATGAGCTGGTTAACGGTACCATGCAGTTGCGCGATATCGTCGATTTGGAAATGATGTATGGCGCCGATGTCGAGGGTATGGAGTTTGAAGAAGAGGATACTTCTGCCAATGAGGACTTGGAGAAAGTAGCTGAAGAGCTTGCTGAAAAGGAAAGTATGGAAGATATTGATGATGATCTTCCCGAAGATGATATTGAACTCGACAGTGCTGTTGACGATGAGCCGGAAGATGATGCCGCAGATGATTTGGGTGAAGGTGAAGACGGCGAGGGCCACGGAGAGGACGATGAAGATGATCTTGATGGCAACGGAGGCCGCTCTTCTGCTTCTGTTTCTGCCATGGAAGAGGCTCTTAAAGAACCGGTTTTGGATATTTTGAATAAGATTTCGAGCTATTATGATGATTTGAAGAAAATCCAAAATCAGCGTGTGGCGGCTGTCTTGGCCGGAAAGAAAATTAGTGCGACGGTTGAAAAACACTATCTGCAAGTTAAAAAAGATTTGGTTGAGTTGATGAGCTCTATCCACCTTAATGCTACCCGTATTGAGCAGTTGGTTGAGCAGTTAAATGACCTAAACAAACGCTTGATGGGTTTTGAAGGAAAGTTGATGCGTTATGCGCTTTCTTGCAAAATCAAACGTGAGGACTTTTTGGAGGCTTATCAGAAATCAGAGCTTTCGCCTAACTGGTTAGAGGAGGTTTCTCACAAAAAAGACAAACATTGGCAGGCTTTTGTTGAAAAATACGGTGCCGAAGTTGTGGAATTAAGAGAGTCTGTTGCGCAAATGGCACAAGAGTGCGGTTTGCCCATCAGTGAATATCGTCGTATGGTCGATACCATCAAAAAAGGTGAGCGTGAGGCCGAAAAAGCCAAAAAAGAAATGATTGAGGCCAACTTGCGTTTGGTTATTTCCATTGCCAAAAAATATACTAACCGCGGATTGCAGTTCTTGGATCTTATTCAGGAAGGCAACATCGGCTTGATGAAGGCGGTTGATAAGTTTGAGTATCGCCGTGGTTATAAGTTTTCTACTTACGCCACTTGGTGGATTAGACAGGCAATTACCCGTTCTATTGCCGACCAGGCGCGCACCATTCGTATTCCGGTTCATATGATTGAGACAATTAATAAGTTGGTACGCACTTCTCGCCAGATGTTGGCAGAAATGGGGCGTGAGCCGGTGCCGGAAGAGCTGGCAAAACGTTTGTCAATGCCGCTTGAAAAAGTCCGCAAGGTTATGAAGATTGCCAAAGAACCTGTTTCTTTGGAGGCTCCGGTCGGAGATGAAGAAGATTCTTCTCTGGGTGATTTTATTGCCGATGACAGCGCTTTGCAGCCTTTGGATTCTGCTATTCATTCCAACTTAAAAGAGACGTGCACCAGAATCCTTTCTTCTTTGACACCGCGTGAGGAGCGTGTTTTGCGTATGCGCTTTGGTATAGGAATGAATACTGATCACACCTTGGAAGAGGTTGGTCAGCAGTTTAATGTTACGCGTGAGCGTATTCGTCAGATTGAGGCGAAGGCTTTGCGCAAACTCAAACATCCGTCACGTTCGCGCAAGTTGCGGAGTTTCTTAGATCAATAAGAAAAAGGGCCGGCATAAAATGTCGGTCTTTTTTATATATAAAAGTTTGAGAATTTTATGCAAAAATTGCTTGACGGCGGCAAATAATTCGCTTAAGTTCTAGGTGCTGCGGATGACGGAGGGGCGTTTGCTTTGAAGTTTGAAGCGGCTCAAGAGAAAAGGTTTTAGAAAATAACTTTTTGCTCTTGGAAAGAAATTATTTTGCAGGGTTCTGAAGCCTTATGTAGGCAATGTTTTTTGGGGCAAAAGCTCAGTTGGTTAGCTGGAGGAAAAAATATCTGCCCGATGGCAGAGTTAACGAGGTGGTTTAACCGAGCTTTACGAAGCGACTCAGGTCTGCTCTTGGAAAGGAATTATTTTGCAGGGTTCTGATGCCTTATGTAGGCAATGTTTTTTGGGCCCATAGCTCAGTTGGTTAGAGCAGGCCGCTCATAACGGTCTGGTCGTTGGTTCGAGTCCATCTGGGCCCACCATAAAAAACTCTCCCTTCAGGGGAGAGTTTTTTTATTTAATGATGTCAAACATGCTTAATAGTTTTTCCCAACGGCGGAGGGGAGAGGGTTTGCGAAAGGCAAAGTGTTTGAACAACAAGTAATTGGTCACCAGCAAAAAGCCAATGGCTACAGCTTGTGCCAGATATAAATTCCAATCCAACTTCTCAACCAACAACATTAACACGCCGGCATTGATAAAATAGCTCAGAATCCAAATGGAAATGCTTTTTAGGTATTCTTGCAAATGATTTCCCTCAGTGGCAAAAACAAGTTTTTTGTAAGAATAAAAGGCAATAAAGGAAGAAATCAGCCACATCAGCAGCAAGGTCAGTTGGTAGTGCAGGGTGCTAAGAATCAGGCTCAGCAATACAAATATGACATACCTCAGCCCCATGTTGAGTGAGGCTAAAAGTGCAAAACGAAAGCGCTCATCGGTTTCAAACCAGTGGTCGGCAAAAGTTTTTTCTTGAATGATAAGTTTTTTGATTGCTTCTAGTATTTTCATCTTTTTTTCCTTAGAATTTAATCTAATCCTAAATGTTAAAACGTCAAGAATAGTTGGCTGAAAAATCTATTTTTTCTCTCCCTTGATTTTGTTGCTCTCATTCTTATTTATTGATAAAAAGCGGGGGAAATTGTCTATGGTGATTGTTTGTGATAAAATGCAACAGGGCTATTCTTATGAATATGCCGCCAAAGAGGGGCAAGATTTTGCGCCTGAATTTATGCCGGAACTCACGCCCCAAAAAATGCTCGAGCTTGGTGTGTTTGAGGGGCATTATATGACAGATTGTCAAAATGAATTTCCTGCTTGTTGGTTTAAAAATGCTAAGCTTTCACCTCAAAAACCAGACGTTAACTGTAATTATTTCAAGATAAAATCAAGACAGCCGCTTTCCATCTGGCAGCAGAAAGGGTGGATTTTTCCGCCTGATGTGCGTGGCTGGTTTCAGTGGTATTGCCGATATTATATGGGGCGAAGAATCCCTGATATTGATGCTTTGCAAATTAAAAGATGGCGGGCTTTTAGGCGCCACAAAGCGCAAATACTCAACAATTGTTTGGCTTTTGATATCGATTGCCGAAAACGCCAGCGCCAAGCTTTGCTCCAGTGGGCCTATGATCCTTTTTTTTGATATCTTTAGAGCTTGTTCCAAAGTGTTGGGGATAAAGAGAGATATATGTTGGGGTTTGAGCTAAACTGTGTGAATATCTATTCAAGCAGTGCCATTAATCTAGGAGATGTATTATGAAAATTGTTGTTATCGGCGGGGGAGCCGGAGGTGCCAGTTTTGCCGCCAGAATGAGAAGGCTTGATGAAAAAGCCGAAATCACTATTTTGGAAAAAACTGAAGAGACTTCTATTGCCAGTTGCGGGTTGCCATACTTTATCGGCGGTGTCATTGATAGTCGTGATGATATGCAAGTGGCTAAGCCTGCCTTTCTAAAACAACTTTTTAATATTGATGTCAAACTCAACTCACCGGTGAGCGAGATTAATCCCGAGAAAAAAATCGTCATCACCAATAATGGCGATATTTATCCTTATGATAAGCTTGTTTTGGCAACCGGGGCAAAACCTTTTGTACCAGCCATTGATGGAATAGAAAATTTGCCGCATTTTGTGGTGAAAAATCTTGCTGATGCCGATGCCATTAAGGCTTTTATTGCTCAAAATAAGCCTAAAAATACTGTGGTTGTCGGTGGTGGGTTTATCGGCGTTGAGGTGGCTGAAAACTTATGCCATTTGGGGATTAAGACATCTTTGGTGGAGATGGCACCACAGGTGTTGTTGCCGCTTGATGAAGATATGGCAGCCCTCATTCATAAAGAGATGAAACGCAATGATCTTTCTCTTTATCTTTCTGATGGTTTGCAAAGTGTTGCTGGTGACGGTGTTGTTCTTACCTCTGGCAAAAAGGTTGCGGCTGACATGCTGGTTTTGGCAATTGGGGTTAGGCCGGAAACGGAATTAGCTAAAAAAGCCGATATCACCTTGACCGAAAAAGGTGCTGTTGTTACCAATGAATATATGCAGACAAACTATCCCGACATCTATGCCTGCGGTGACAGTGTGGCTGTCAAAGATTTTGTTTCCGGTCAACAGACCATGATTGCTTTGGCGGGGCCGGCCAACCGCCAGGGAAGGTTGATTGCCGACCATATTGCCGGAAAACATCCTTATCCTTATACCGGTACGCAAGGCACCGGCATTGTCAAAGTTTTTGAGCTCACGGCGGCATTTACCGGACAAAATGAAAAAAGCCTCAAAAAAGCTTCTGTTCCTTATGAAAAAATGCTCATCTTGGGCAATTCTCATGCCGGTTATTATCCGGGAGCGGAAACTTTGGTCTTGAAAGTTCTCTACGGCAAAGACGGAAAAATTTTTGGTGCGCAGGCTGTGGGCAAACAGGGCGTGGATAAGCGCATAGACGTTATTGCCACAATTATGCGTCTTGGTGGAACAACGGCTGATTTGCGAGATGCCGAGCTTTGCTATGCACCGCCATATTCGGGGGCCAAAGATCCGGTTAACCTCATTGGTATGGCAATTGAAAATGTTCGCCAAGGCCTTGTTGAGCCATATTTTGGGCTTGATTTTAGCAATATGTTGGTTTTGGATGTGCGTCCGCAGGCTGTTTATGAAAAAGAGCACATCGACGGCGCCATCAACATTCCGGCCGGGCAAATCAGAGCCAGATTGGCCGAGCTTCCTCAAGACAAGCCGATTATGGTTCATTGTTTTAAGGGCTATACCAGCTATGTGGTGGCAAGAATATTGATGCAAAACGGCTTTGACAATGTTTTGAGCTATGCCGGCGGGTGGAATTTTTATAAAAGTTTGAAACAGGACTAAAAGGAGATTTTTATTATGTCTTATTCTCTGGATGCTCAAAAACTGATGCTTGAATTTCAGCGAGATGAACTCAACAGCTCTCTGATTTATGGTTATTTTGCCAAAACGGTGAAAGACGAGAAAAACAAGAAGATTTTATTGCAAATTGCTCAAGACGAGGCTCACCACGCCGCCATTTGGAAGCACTATACGCAAAAAGAAGTTCGTCCCAATATGCTCAGAGTTTGGTGGTTTAGGTTTTTGACTTATGTCTTGGGCTATACCTTTGTGATAAAACTTCTGGAACTGCATGAATATGCCGGTGTTAATGGTTTGCAACAGCTCAAAAAAGAAATTCCTGAAGTATCTGGCATTATTAATGATGAAAAAAAGCATGAGGCAGAATTGATTAGAATGCTTGATGAAGATCGGCTAAACTATGTCGGTGCAATGGTATTGGGCTTAAACGACGCTCTTGTTGAGCTAACCGGAACCATTGCCGGATTGACTTTTGTTTTGGCCAACACCACCATGATTGCTTTGGCCGGGATTATTACCGGTATCGCCGCAACTCTATCTATGGCGGCATCAAACTATTTGGCCGAGAGGGCAGACGGTAATCCGCATGCACTAAAAGCCAGTGTCTATACCGGGTTGACCTACCTCTTTACGGTTATCTTTTTGGTTTTTCCGTATCTTATCTTTCCGGCTAATCTTTACTTGCCGGCACTTGTTTGCATGATTTTGACCGTCATTTTATTGATTGCCGTTTTTAATTACTATTTGGCAGTAGTGAAATCTGAACGTTTTTTGCCAAAATTTTTGGAGATGTCCGGTATCAGCCTTTCGGTGGCGCTTATCTCATTCCTTATCGGCTTATTGGCAAAGCTTGCCTTTGGCATAGACGTAGGGTAGGAGATTTTTCATTTTAAGTCTGGACAAAAGAAAAAAATATTTGTAACCTGAAGCCTAGAAAACCTTATAAATAAATAATTATGGAGAAATTGGAAATCTTGAAAGACGTGATGACCAGGTATGAGCTGTCTCGCGAAGAAGCAAAGCAATTGGTAGTGTGGATGGTTGGGGAGTATAAGCTCTCTTCCTTTCATGTAGTGGACAGCAAATTTTTTGAAAGTCTTGAGAAGCTTTTTGCTTTGGTTCGACAATATGTTGTTCGAACAGAAGAGCAGAAAAAGCTTTCTGAAAACAAAGAGAAAACAGCTGAGCCGCCAGAGGAAACATCCTGCACTCAAGAGGCGATTGTTGGACACCAAGAGGAAAAGCCTAAACCTTCCGAGAAAGGGGCTAAGCCTTTGAAACCAAGGCGCCTGAGTAAAAACGGAAAACCGTTGGGGCGGCCGCCTAAAGTTAAAGCTCCTTTGTCTCAAGAGGTCTTTTCTCAAACTAAAACAGAGGCTGATGCAAAAGATGTTGCTGAAAGCAAGCCTGTGGCAGCAGACGAGAACGCTTCTGAGGAGAAAGCTAAATCTTCCTCTGAAGGCAATGCTGTAAAAGAAAGCGAATACCTTGATGTGAAGGCATTGCTTGATAGCTCTCCGCCTAAAAACAGGCCGAGAGATAAAAAGCAGCCTAGCAACTTTTTCTTGAGAGAGTGTGATTATCCGGCTCTTGAAAAATTGCGTATAGGACCGCCTCGGCGACTTTGGGCCGGCTACAAAGCTGGAGATAAGTATCTGATTTCTCATTATGTGCTGCAGGATTTGATGCCTGTTTTTGTCTGTGTGATGTATAAGGCTCCTATTAAGGGATATGTTGGTGTCGGAATTGCAATCACAGACGATAATAGCGGAACATCTATTAAGGATGTGGCTGCCTATGCCAAGAGTTTGCCGGAGATTGAAGGCGAAAAGTGGGAGGTTATGAATTCTCTGCAGTATGCCTTGGTCAGAGTTGTTCAAAGCGAGTTTAATGCCTTTTGCAGTAAGCTCGGAGGAGATGCTATGATGGGGCATTATCTTGCTCAATCAATGGATGGAACTTTTCCTAAAGGAAAAGGTAAAATTCGGTTGGTAATTCAATTGAAGTAGAAAGAAAAAGCTGCTCTAAAAGAGCAGCTTTTTCTTCTTTCTACTTGATTATCTTCAAAATATCTTCAACAATCATTTCCGGTTTTAAGCGATAGCGTTTGTAAAGCTCTTCCACAGGAACGCGGTCAACAAATTCTTTTTTAGCGCCATAGCACAGCACTTTGACATCGCTATTGCCATAGAAACGGGCGATTTTTTCGCCCCAGCCGCCGTCTAAGACGCAATCTTCCAGAGTGACAACCAGTTGATGATTTTCTTTTAGAGACGCTAAAGTTTCTTCATCTAACTTGTTGTAAAATCTAGGATTAATCAAAGTGGCTGAAATTCCCTCTTTTGCCAAAAGCTTGACTGTCTCTTGGCCGAGTTTGAAGAAGTTACCAAGACCCAAAACAGCAACTTTGCTGCCTTTGTTTGCAACCTCATAGCGATTCAAAAATTCTTCTGCTTTGGGTTGAGGTTGATTGTCGGAAATAACATCGCGCGGCACTCTGATGACAACCGGGTATTCTTTTTGCTCGATTCCCCAATCCAACATCTTCAGATATTCTTCCTTGCTTGTAGGGGAGAGGCAAACAAGATTTGGAATGTTGGACATCATCGGTAAGTCAAAACAGCCAAGGTGAGTGGCATCCATGCCGGAAATTCCGCCATTGAACACTAAAATAACCGCCGGATTGTTATTTATGGCCAAGTCTTGTGAAAGCTGGTCATATGTTCTTTGGGAAAAAGAACTCATTACCAAATAGACAGGTTTGCAGCCGCCTTTGGCAAGGGCAGAGGACATTGCAACCGCGTGTTCTTCGGCGATGCCGACGTCTATATAGTTTTCTCCAAGTTTGGCGCGGCGTTCCGGGTATAATCCGACTGCTCCGGGGGTGCCGGCCATGAGGACAACAACGTCTTTGTCTTTCTCTACTTTAGAGATAAGATATTCCGCCGTGATATCTCCATAGCTTTCACCATCAAATTTGAGGGTGTTTTGGCCGCTTTTGATATCAAAGGGAAGATTCCAGTGCCATTGCTCTTTATTTTCTTCTGCAAATGCATAGCCTTTGCCTTTGAGGGTGTGAATGTGAACCACAATTGGGCGAGAGATGTCTTTTACTTCTTTGAAGGTTTTTATCAACTCTTCAATGTCATTTCCTTTGGCAACATAGCGATATTCAAAGCCAAGGGCCTTAAACATGTTGCATTCGGCCTCTCCGTTGGTTTCTCTCAATAGGCGAAGATTATTGTATAGACCGCCGTGGTTTTCGGCAATGGACATCTCGTTATCATTTACCACAATAATCATGTTGCTGCCTAAAACTGCGGCATTGCTGAAACCTTCCAAAGCCTCACCGCCGGAGAGGGAGCCATCACCAATAACGGCTATGACATTGTGTTTCTCTTTTTTCAAATCTCTGGCTTTTGCCAATCCGCAAGCCAAGCTTACGGATGTTGAAGTGTGGCCTACGACAAAAAAGTCGTGTTCACTTTCTGCCGGATTAGTGTAGCCTGAATATTCATAAAATTTTGACGGATCTAAAAAAGCTTCTTTGCGACCGGTTAAAAGCTTATGGGCGTAGCATTGGTGTGAAACATCAAAAACAATCTTATCTTTGGGGCTTTCAAACACGTAGTGCAGAGCGATGATTGCCTCAACCATACCTAGGTTGGGACCGACGTGTCCGCCCAAGTGGCTGACCCTATTTAAAATAGCTGTCCTCATTTCTTCGCTCAAGCCTTCCAGTTCTTGTGTGAAAAGCTGTTTAATATCTTTGGGGGAATTTATCTTATTAAGATATTGCATCTATTTTCCTTTCAGTTTTTTCCGATTCTTGGGTTATCATAATCTCTAGAGGTAACTCTAAGTCAATAGTTTTTATTTTTTTATTCTTATACTTTGGATATCTGCTTGTTTGCTGTTTTGTTTTGAATTTTCTTGAGTTATAGTATCCTCATTGATTTAACTATCGGGAGATTTTTTGATGAGACTTATGGTGGTCAAAGACCGCAATGTTAACAGCCGCTTTGTGTGGGATTTTTGCAATATGCTGGCTAAACGCGGTTATGAGGTTAATTTTGTTTTTGACAGCTTTAAACAACAAGCCGGACCGGCAAACTTGTTGCCTCAAGTTAAGGTCAGAAATTTAAGTGCCAGGCAAGGGAACCTGCTCAAAGATATCTGGACCGGATTTAAAGCTGTGTTCCAGCCGGCCAGTTTCCGTTTTGCCAAGGCCATCCACGATATTAAGCCAGATGTTATTGTCTGCTATTTTCTTAAAGACGTTTACAATGTCTGCTTTTTGCATCAGTATGATATTCCCATCGTTTTGATGGTGCATAATCATCCGCCGGTATTTTTTGCTCCTCTGCGTAAAAAGCCCATCCGTTATCGCGTTTATAAAAAACAACTGGAAAAAATTGCCGCCTATGACCTTTTGCTCGAAAGTTTCAGAGGTACTATTGGCGATGATTATCCCAAGCATGAGGAGCGTATTATCGGCAATATCATTGCTCAGATTCCTCCTGCCGAGCGTGCGAATTTAAGTGTTGAAAAGAAAAAAATCATCTATGTTTGCCGCGTGGATGAAACCCAAAAGCGCCAACATCTCTTGTTTGAAGCATTTGGCAAGATTGCTCATGATTTTCCGGATTGGAAAATTGAGCTCTATGGCAGTATCAAGCATCCGGATTATCATAAACGGTTGCTTGAGCAACTCAAACAGCTTGGTATTGAGAATCAGGTGGAATTTATGGGCTATGCCAATGATGTGAAGGCTGTTTATCGGAGCGCGGATTTTATGGCTTGGCCTGCAGCTTATGAGGGCTTGAGCATTGCTTTGGCAGATGGACAAGCTCATGGGCTGCCGGCAATCGGTTTTGCCGATGCTCCTTCCGTTAACGAAGTGATTGTTGATGGTGTTAATGGTTTTCTGGCAAAAGATGTTGATGATTTTGCTCTCAAAATGGCCAAGCTAATGAGTGATAAAGATTTGCGTATCAAAATGGGCGCTGCGGCCGTTAAAGGGGTAGAACAGTATGCTGAAGAGCATATTGCCGATAAATGGGAACAGCTTCTATCCGATTTAACCCATAAATAAAGAAAAACTCCCGCGGAACTTGGTTCGGCGGGAGTTTTTCACGTTTTGTTTCTTATTCACTTTCCATCAGTTGCCATACTTCATAGGGCAGGTCTGCATCCAGCAGATGCCTAATTTCCTCCTTGGTGCACCAACGGATGTCTTTGATGGTGTTATGAAGCGGGTAGGGCCGACCGTAGATTTGTTCAGCCAACACAAAGTGTAACTCTGTTCCAAGATAATCCTTGCAGACGACTTCTTCTTTGGGAATAGTGCGGCAGCGAATGTCCGTTTGTTTTAGAACAATTTTGACTGCGGTATCTTTCGAGTTTTGGTCGGAAAGAATGATGTCATTGGGAAAGTACCAAAAATCATTTCCTTCCACACCTTTTGACTGAATAAAAAGAAACTTTTTTTTGTCATGGTTGTTGCGAACAATTACAACAGCGACGTTAAAATGATTTTTCATAATTTATTAATTTTTAAGAGAAAGGACTAGTCTACTCAGATTCTGTGATTATCGTCAAGCAAAAAAACACCTTGGTTTTAGTACCAAGGTGTTTTTTTAGAGTTTGGAGATTATTCTTCGTCGGAAGCAGGAGCGTTATCACCAATCAGCTCACTGGCCAAATGTCCGGCGTCTGCCTTGATCTTGTTTTCAATCTCAAGGGCAATGTCAGGATGGTCACGCAAGAATAATTTGGCGTTTTCTCTGCCTTGGCCGAGTTTTTCGCCATTGTAGGCAAACCAAGCACCAGATTTCTCAATAATGTTGGCCTTGACACCAAGGTCAATAATTTCTCCGGTTTTGGAGATGCCTTCACCATACATGATGTCAAAGTCAATTACCTTAAACGGAGGCGCGACTTTGTTCTTTACGATCTTTACACGGGTTTGACTGCCAATGACATCTTCTTTGTCTTTAATCTTGCCAATGCTTCTGATATCTATGCGCACGGAGGCGTAGAATTTTAGGGCATTACCACCGGTTGTTGTCTCCGGATTGCCAAACATTACACCGATTTTCATGCGGATTTGGTTGATGAAGATTACCAAAGTATTTGAGCGCGAAATGGTGGAAGTTAGTTTTCTTAAAGCTTGGCTCATCAGACGTGCCTGGAGTCCCATGTGAGAATCGCCCATCTCACCTTCAAGCTCTGCCTTGGGGACCAAGGCCGCAACCGAGTCTACAACCAAGACATCAATGGCACCGGAGCGAACCAAGGTATCTGCAATTTCAAGAGCTTGCTCGCCGGCATCAGGTTGGGATATCAGCAAGTTTTCAATATCAACACCTATCTTTTTGGCGTAAGAGGGGTCAAGGGCGTGCTCGGCGTCTATAAAGGCACAGGTGCCGCCTTTCTTTTGGGCCTGGGCAATGACGCTCAAGGCCAAAGTGGTTTTTCCTGAACTTTCGGGACCGTAAATTTCAACAATACGCCCGCGTGGCAGTCCGCCGATACCCAGAGCCATATCGAGCCCCAAAGAGCCGGTGGAGATGGCTTCAATATCTACATGAGCGTTGTCTTGCCCGAGTCTCATGATTGAGCCTTTACCAAAGGCTTTTTCAATCTGGCTCAGGGCAGCGTCTAGTGCTTTATCTTTATCCATTGGTTGTTCCTTCTTGAGTTATTGATTTCAGACTCACTATGTTCTATTTTTGTTCTTTTGGCAAGAACTTTTTTGCATAATATTTATTTTTTCTGTTTTGAGGTTTTCGACTATAGTCAAAAACCTTTAATTCCTTTGATTTTCCGGCTTCCGAAGGCTGTTCCTTAAACTCGCCTATCGCAGCGGTGATGACTGCGCCAAAGATGACAACCGCCCATACCAGATACAGCCAAATCAGCATAATCGGAATGATGGCTAATGCGCCATACAAGACATTGTATGTGTTGGTTGAGGCAAGAAAGCTTCCGAAAGCTTTTCTTAATATATAGAATAAGAACATGGCCACCGTGGCGCCAATAAAGGCGTGCCAAATGTTTACCTTTTTGTTGGGAACCAGAACATATAGCAAAACCAAGGAGAGAATCGTAAATAAGCTCGGGAAAATTGCACTAAAAAATACCTCAGAGCTCAAAAGAGCCTCCGGCATGAATTTTTGCAGCGCATAAACATAACCACGCATCGAAAATCCGGTGCCAAGCAACAACGGCCCCAGAGTAATGACTGTCCAATAAAGTGTTATCTTGGTTTTGATGCTGCGGGCTTTGTATACCTTAAATATAAAGTTTAGGCTGTTTTCTATGGTGGAAAGAAGTAAAATCGCCGTGACCACAATACCAATGACGCCAACCGTGGTCAGTTTGGCGGTGGCAGAGATAAAGTCAGTGAAGTATTGGCTGATTTCTGCTTTCATGTTGGGAACAACGTTTTGCAAAAGAAGTGTTTGCAACTGCTCCCTGACTTCTGAAAATACGGGAAAAGCCGAGAAAATTGCCAGACCTATGGCCAGCAGGGGAACCAGGGCGATCAGCGAGGTATAGCTCAAAGATGAGGCCACCCGCAAAATGGTGTCGCTTTTGGCTCTGGCCGCAAGAAAAATAAGGAATTCTTTGAACTTTAGTGCTTGATTATAGAGCTTTTTACAAACAGGGTTATTCAGAAACATTGGCTACTCATAAAAAAATATGTTTACAAAACGAGTCAAATTTTATAGAAATCTAGCTAATAATTCAAGCCAATTTAATTGAATTGTTAATTGTACACAAAACTAAAAGGACATAATGATGACAGATACAACAGCTTTAATGGCTGGCAAAAAAGGCCTGATTATGGGGTTGGCCAATGATAAGTCCATTGCTTGGGGTATTGCTCAGGCTTTGAATGCTCAGGGCGCCCAGCTTGCAATTTCTTACCAAAACGAAGCTCTGGAAAAAAGAGTTCAGCCTTTGGCCGCTCAGCTTGACAAAGAACCTTTGTTGATTAAGTGTGATGTTTCTGATTCCGCCAGCGTGGAAGCTTGCTTTAGAGAGCTTGGCGAAAAATGGGGAAAAATCGACTTTTTGGTTCATGCTATTGCGTTTTCTGATAAAAATCAGCTCAAAGGACGCACAATTGATACAACTCGCGATAACTTTGCTATGACAATGGAAATTTCATGCTTCTCCTTCTTGGAGGCTTGCAAGTATGCTTCTCCGATTATGAATGAGGGTGGCGCCATTGTTACCTTAACCTATATGGGTAGTGAGCGCGTTTTGCCCAACTATAATATTATGGGCGTGGCTAAGGCCGCTTTGGAGGCTTCTGTTCGCTATGCGGCTGCCGATATGGGAGCGCAGGGTGTACGCGTTAATGCTATTTCCGCCGGCCCGATTAAGACTTTGGCTGCTTCAGGAATTGGCGATTTTCGCAAGATCTTGCATTGGAATGAGTATAATGCTCCTCTGCAACGCAATGTTACTCAAGATGAGGTCGGTATGGCTGCGCTTGGTCTTCTTTCTGCTTGCGGCAGCGGTATTACCGGCGAGATTGTTCATGTCGATTGCGGATATCATACCGTTGGCATGATGAATATTCACAAATCTAAAGAAATTGCCGAATTGTTCAGAGAAGAATAAAAACTTTTGCAAAGTGCAATTTTAGGGTTGTGAAAACAACTAAAAATTTGTAGGATGAAGGTTATTGTGAAGATAGCCTTCATCTTTTTTGAGGTCCTTAGAATGCCAGAAGTTAAATCTCCGTTTCCGCGCTCCAATATCAGCTTGCGTAAAAAGACTGCAATTAGAATTCTGCTTAAATCAGTGGTTTATGCTTTTGCAATTTTTGGCATCTTATTTATACTTCTTTTGTTTGCGGTACTGGGAATGGTGCGGACTTCGACTCCGGCGCCGATCGTTCCTCAAAAAGCGGTGTTAACGGTTGATTTTGATGCAAATTTTCCTGAAGTGGCACAAGATTCTCTCTTGTTCGAAATGGCTCCAAGTGGTGTTGGGCAAATATCTTTTTATCAGCTTTTAACTGCGTTGTCTAAAGCCGCTAAAGATGACAGAATCAAAGCCCTTGCCGGAAGAATTAATGTTACAAGTCTTGGATTGGCTCAAATTCAGGAGTTGCGGAAAGTTATTGAGATTTTTAAAAATAACGGAAAGCAAGCTTATATTTATTCTCCGGGGTTGGGAAGCTTTGGGGAGGGGACCGATGAGTATTATCTGGCATCTGCTTTCTCGGAAATCACCATGCAGCCGAATTCTGATGTGGGAGTGACCGGTATCAGTGCCGAGGTGCCGTTTATCAGAGGTGCTTTAGATAAAATAGGAGTGACACCGGAGTTTTATACTCGTTATGAGCATAAAACTGCAATGGCAACTTTTATGGATAAGCAGGTTTCTCCTGTTTTTAAGGCTGATATGAATTTTTTGATTGCACAACTTAATGTTATGGTTATGCAAGATTTGTTAAAGTCAAGATTTAGTAAGCCAACCAAAGAAGATTTTTTGGGGGTGATGGATAAGGCTCCTTTTTCTGCCGAATATGCTAAAACCATTGGCCTAATTGATGAAATCGCCTATGAGGGAGATTGGATAAAAAATATTATGGAAAAATATCAGGCAGAGCCAGTTTCGGTAGAGGAATATGCGGTTTCTTTGTACCCTAATACTAAGGGGAAAAAATTGGCCGTCATCTTTATGGAAGGAATGATTTCTGACGTGCCGGGAGTGCGTCCTTTGGAAGGAGCTGAAATCAATTCAAGGTTGGTTTTGGGGCAGATTGATGAGATTAAGCAAGATAAAGACATAAAAGGTGTGTTGGTAAGGATTAATTCTCCGGGCGGCAGTTATGGCGCCTCAGCCGAGATTTGGAATGCTCTTAACCGTTTGAAGCAGGAAAACAAGATCCCGTTAGTAATTTCAATGGGAGATTATGCCGCCTCGGGGGGATATATGGTGGCGTTGGCCGGAGATAGGATTTTTGCCGATGCGGCAACGCTGACGGGGTCTATCGGTGTGTTGGGCGGCAAGTTTGTTTTGGAGGATTTGTGGAAGAAGCTGGATGTTAATTGGGAGGCTTTTGATCCTTCTGAGAATGCCGGTATCTTGAGTCCCAACTTCAAATTTAACAAAACGCAAAAATCAGCTTTTAACAATGCGTTAGATCGTGTATATGAAGATTTTACTTTAAAAGTTTCAGAGGCGAGGAATATTCCATTGGATCAGTTGGATAAGCTGGCCAGAGGCAGAGTTTTTCTGGGGCAAGATGCCGCGGAGCTTGGTTTGGTTGATGAAGTGGGTGGGCTGGATGTCGCTTTGGGCGAGCTTAAGGCCAGGGCAAAAATGGACGCTGCCGAGCCCATGGTTTTGGTGACTTATCCTAAGCCTAAAACTCTGCAAGAAAAAATCAGTGAGTTGTTGGGCGCGGCTCCGGTTGTCTCGGTGAAAGCAACCGCCCAAAAATTAGGGCTTGATATCAGCTCGTTAACTGTGCTAAAACACTTCAAATATGATGCGATTATGCTTCCAATGATATTTAATATGTAAGGAATAAGTAAATGGCTATAGATACCGAAACTGTCAGAAAAATTGCCTTTTTATCTCGGCTCAGAGTGGACGATGATAAGGTTCAGGCGACGGAAGATGAATTTAACAAAATTCTTGGTTGGGTCGACCAGCTGCAAGAGGTGGATACTCAAAATGTGGCACCGCTTGTCTCCGTTAACGAGAATTATTTGCAAATGCGCGAGGACAAAGTGACGGACGGTAATATGCCTGAAGAGATTCTAGCTAATGCTCCCATGAAAGAATATGGCTATTTTGCCGTGCCGAAAGTGGTTGAATAAGGTTTTGGGGAGAAGATTTATGACTGATTTAACAAAATTGACAATTGCCAAAGCCAGAGAAGGTTTAAAGAAAAAAGAATTCAGCGCTCCCGAATTGGTGGAAGCCTATGCGGCAAAAATGGCAGAAAACCGCAAACTTAACGCATATGTTTGCGAAACAACGGAACAGGCTCTTGAGCAGGCCAAAACCAGCCAGGAAAAAATTAACCGCGGCGAAGGCGGAGACTTGGAAGGTATTCCGCTTGGAATTAAAGATCTTTTTTGCACCAAAGGAATTCCGACAACGGCTTGTTCTAATATTTTGAAAGGTTTTGTGCCGCCTTATGAATCCACCGTTACGACTCATTTGTTGGCGGCAGGGGCTAATTTTTTGGGCAAGCTCAATTTGGATGAATTTGCCATGGGCGGCAGCAACGAGACTTCTGCTTTTGGGCCGGTTGTAAATCCATGGAGCAAAGATGTTCCTTTGGTGCCGGGTGGGTCTTCCGGCGGGTCTGCCGCGGCAGTGGCCGCCAATATGTGTGCGGCGGCAACCGGAACAGACACCGGCGGATCTATTCGTCAGCCATCGGCTTTTTGCGGCGTTACGGGAATTAAGCCGACTTACGGGCGTTGCTCCAGATGGGGGATTATTGCTTTTGCGTCTTCTCTTGACCAGGCCGGACCGATTGCCAAAGATGTCAGAGATTGCGCCATTATGCTTAAAACCATGGCCGGTTACGATGCCAAAGATTCTACCTCGGCGCGAAAAGAAGTGCCTGATTTTGAAAAAGTTTTGGGTCTTGATGTCAAAGGAATGCGTATCGGTATTCCAAAAGAATATCGGGTAGATGGTTTGGATAAAGAAGTGGCCGCTTATTGGGATAAGGCAGCTCAGATGCTGAAAGAGCATGGGGCAGAAGTGGTGGAGGTTTCTTTGCCACACACTAAATATGCTTTGGCAACTTATTATATTATTGCACCGGCAGAAGCTTCTTCCAACTTGGCTCGCTATGATGGGTTGCGTTATGGAAACCGTGTAGATGGTGTTCACCTGGATGATATGTACATTAACTCTCGTTCTGCCGGGTTCGGCAAAGAAGTTAAGCGTCGGATTATGATTGGAACATATGTCCTTTCAGCCGGATATTATGATGCTTATTATCTCAAGGCGCAGAAAGTTCGTCGCCTTATTCGCGATGATTTTATTAAGGCTTTTGAGAAGTGTGATTTGATTCTGACACCGACAGCGCCGACAGCCGCATTTCCAATCGGGGATAAGTCTATGCAAGAGAACCCGATTACCATGTGGCTCAATGATATCTTCACGGTATCTGTCTCTTTGGCGGGGTTACCGGCTATGAGCTTGCCTATCGGGCTCAATCAGCAAGGGTTGCCTTTGGGAATGCAGTTGGTGGGCAGGGCTTTTGATGAAGAGAGCATCTTCAAGGCTGCCTATTGTTTGGAAAAAGATGTGAATTTTGTGGGAGTGAAGTAAGATGAGCGGAATGATTATCAACGGCAAAACCGGTGATTGGGAAGTTATTTGCGGACTCGAAATTCACTGCCAGATTATTTCTAAATCCAAGATATTTTCGGGGGCGTCTACACATTATGGTTCTGATGTGAACGAAAATGTTTCTTTTATTGATGCCGGAATGCCGGGAATGTTGCCGGTGCTTAATAAGCAGTGTGTCAGACAGGCTATCAAGACCGGGTTGGGGCTTAATGCCAAAATTAATAAATATTCCGAATTTTCTCGGAAGAACTACTTTTATGCCGATTTGCCTCAGGGGTATCAGATTACGCAATTTCAATATCCTCTGGTCGGTGAGGGTTTTGTTAAAATAGATTTAGAGGATGGAAGTTCTAAAAATATCGGAATCGAGAGAATCCATATCGAGCAAGATGCCGGAAAATCTATTCATGATATTTCTCCGACCAAGAGCTTTATTGATCTTAATCGTGCCGGTGTGGGGTTGATGGAAATTGTGACTAAGCCTGATTTTCGCTCACCGGAGGAGGCTGGAGCGTTTTTGCGCAAGCTGCGCTCTATTGTTCGCTATCTGGGAACTTGCGACGGAAATATGGATGAAGGTTCTATGCGCTGTGATGTCAATGTATCCGTGCGCAGGGTCGGGGAGACCGCGTTTAGAACCAGAAACGAGATGAAAAACGTTAACTCCGTTAAGTTTGTGATGCAGGCAATTGAATATGAAGCTCGCCGCCATGTTGAGACTTATGAAAACGGTGGTACCATTGTGCAGGAAACCAGGCAGTTTGATCCGCTTAAAGGGGTTACCAAGGTTATGCGCAAAAAGGAATTTGCACATGATTATCGCTATTTTCCGGAGCCGGATTTGTTGCCATTGGTTTTGGATGATGCGTTTATTGATGATGTCAAGTCTGAGATGGTTGAGTTGCCGGATGCTAAAAAAGAGCGTTTTGTGCATGAGTTGGGTTTGACGCCTTATGACGCCTCCGTTCTTTGCGAAGCAAGGGAAACTGCCGAATGGTTTGAAAAAGCGGCCAAGGGGCATGACGCCAAGAAAGTGGCAAACTGGATGATGGGTGATTTCTTTGCGATGTTAAATGAGAAAAAAATCAGCCTCGAGGAAAGCCCGATTACTCCTGAAAATCTCGGCAAATTAGTGGAGCTTGTGACCTCTAATGTAATTAACGGTAAGACGGCCAAAGATGTGTTTGTCTTGATGGCCGAGACCGGTAAGGCTCCAGATGTTATCGTTGAGGAAAAAGGTCTAAAACAGGTAACGGATACGGCCGCAATTGAGAAAATCATTGACGAGGTGATTGCTGCTAATCCCGGTAATGTGGCTGCCTATAAGGGAGGCAAGGTGGCTCTTATGGGCTGGTTCGTCGGCCAGGTCATGAAGGCCTCACAGGGGAAAGCTAACCCGGGAGTGGTTAATCAAATTTTCAAAAGCAAGCTTGCCTGACCTTTTAAAACCAAAAAAACGGCCAATTATTGGCCGCTTTTTTAGAGTATTTTATTACAGAGCAGGAGCCGGAACCGGGAGCTTAGGTGCTGTGGCCGGAGCGGCAACAGGTGCCTTAGGGGCAACAGGGGCTCGCGGTGCCGATGCGGCGGGCACCTCAGGAGTTGTCGGCGCAGGAGCCTGAGGCTCAACTTTTAAGGTTGGTACCGGAATTTCTGCTTTTGGAGCCGGTTGAGCTGCCTGAGCTGGAGCCTTGGGAGCTGCTTGAGCTTCAGGGCCGGGGGTCTTGACATCAACCATGCTGTTTAGCAACATGTGAGTAACTTTATCCCCGACTTTAATCCCGTGGCGTTTGACTTGCCCGGCGTTGATTTCAATCACGGCTCTGACCGGATCTCTGGATATAATCAGTTCTTCAGACATCGGTTCTGCGTTTTCTTTAATCATGCTGATGGTGGTGTCCGGGGCCACAAAAATCATATCCAACGGAATCTTGGTGTCCTTCATCCACATGGCAGTGGGGCGGACAGGGTAAATGTTGAATATCATACCGCTGTTGAACCCGAGGTTGGTGCGGTGCATGAGGCCGGTTTTGAGGTCTTCAGGCGTGTTGGCAACTTCTACCATGAATCTGACATCACCTTCAGCCGTTTTGATAATAAGCGGCGTTAGCGGTTTTGGCTCAGGCTCGTTTGAGCAGCCACTAAATAGAAGGATAACTAAGAATAATTTGGCAAATTTAAGCATGTTTGGTCTCCTTGTTATTTTTGGACCCCAGTTTGCGCGGCTGCCAAGCCGAAACCATAACCGGTCCGTTTTGTGAAATCAGAATCTTGCGGCTGCCGGAGGCGCCCGCTTTTGAAAATGATCGAGGATTGAGGCTCGATTTGAATTTTTGTGCCATGTCTTCCAGAGCTACAATATTTTTCTTTCCGGTTTGATAGTTATCAAGGTAAGAATCAGAACTCTTTATGAAATCAGCCAGTTCTCGGCAACTCATCGGGGAGTATTTTTGCCAGATGAGTTCTAAAAAAGAATTTATTTTTTCTGCAAATGTTGGGGCTTCCATCAAAGGCATGCCGTAATTTAGTATTTTGGCCAAATTGGGCTCAAAAAATCCCCTTTCATCACATACAAACAGTGACGGAATAAGATATTCCATGTTGTTGTTGAGGGCAAAATGAACCTGTGCCAAGAATAAAAGTTGGTGTAATTTATCGTTTTCCAAATAGTGATCGTCTTTGTCGGCACGGCGGAAAAACCAGTTGGCGGCTTCTAATGATGAACTGATGGCAGGCAGGGACATTTAAAAGCTCCTCGAGTTTGTCGTTATTGAAACTTAATCTGCATTATAATATAACCATTTTGAATTACAAATAAATATTCAAAAATAGTCACGGATAAATTAATCTGCTGAAAAATTTGTTTTTGCTCTTGTGTTATGAAGAGGAATAAGATATTTTGTTAGCAGTTTGCAAAGTTTTTTAATCAAGGACAGGTCAATGTTAGAGTTAAGAAGATTGGTTTTGGGTGCAGGCCTACTTATGTTAACTGCTTGTGCCAGCGCCGTTTTTCCGGATTTTGATGATAATGAAGAAGATGTGGTGGTCTCTGAGGGCGGCCGTGTGGTACGCCAGATGCCCGAAGAGGGATCCTCTTTGAGGGCTGATACACAAAATGCTGCTTATGAAGGAGAGGAAGATGCCGAAGAAGCGGAAATGAGTGATGAACCTCAGGAAGACGATGTTGAAGAGATTGTTGAGGAAGAAACGGTGACTGCGGCAGAGACCGTGCCGATGAAAGAAGAGAATCTGGAAGAGCCTCAGGAAGAAGATGTGGAGGCCGCCGAGGTGGTCGAGGAACTGACATCTGAGCCCGCCGGACCAAGTGTCAGCTACCGTGTGGATACTTTCTACTTTGACAATGGTAGTGCTTATCTGAGCCCTAAGTATAATCCGAATTTGCGTAAAATTGCCAAGATGGTCAAGGAAAACAATGCCAATGTGGTTGTTTACGGGCATTCGTCCAGTCGCACCCGCGATACAGACCCCGTCAGCCACAAGTTGGCTAACTTTAAGGCCTCTTTGGAAAGAGCCCAAAATGTGGCTGCGGCTTTGAGAAGGGCCGGTGTTCCTTCTGGTAAGATTTCTATTCAGGCTATGTCTGATTCTGCTCCGGCTTACCAAGAGGTTATGCCTGAAGGCGAACGTTTGAACCGCCGTGCGGAAGTTTATATTTCTTACTAACGCCCGGTTTTGTGATATCTTGTGAAGTGAGATGCAACTTGGCTTTAGTGGCAAGCCTGTGGTTGGTCTCACTTTTTGTTAGAGGAAAAAATGTCGAACCAAAATACTGAGGATAAGTCGCTGGGAGGAAATTTGTGGCAGATTTCTTCTGTTGATGAATGTGCGGCAGAGTTGATGGTTCAAAAGTGTAATCTTCCTTATATTATTGCCAGAGTTTTGGCTTTGCGTGGTATTAGTGCAGATGAGGTGTCTGCTTATTTGGAGCCTAAAATACAAAATCTGATGCCGAATCCTTCCGTGCTTAGAGATGTTGACAAAGCGGCAAAGAGAATTGCCGATGCAATTGTTGGTGAGCAAAAAATTGCCATTATCGGAGATTATGATGTGGATGGGGCAACATCTTCAGCCGTGTTGCGCTTGTTTTTGGAGGCGGTGGGGGTTGTTCCGGATGTTCATATTCCTGAAAGAGAGGAGGGTTATGGTCCGAGTGTTGCCGCAATAGACGACTTTAAGGCAAAGGGGGCGGAGCTTTTGATTACCACCGATTGCGGAACAACGGCTTTTGAGCCGCTTGAATATGCAACGGCTCAGGGAATGGATGTGATTGTGATTGATCACCATGAGGCAGAAGTGCAATTGCCAAGGGTTTATGCCGTTGTGAATCCGAAGCGTTTGGATGAGGAAAACGATTATCCTTATCTCAAATATATGGCTGCTGTCGGTGTGGTTTTTATGGTTGTGGTGGCCATTAACAGAGAATTGCGCGAACGTAAATTTTATACGCCAGAATTGCCAGAGCCAAATCTTATGCAATGGTTGGATTTGGTGGCTTTGGGGACTGTGTGTGACGTGGTGCCGCTCAAAGGTCTCAACCGTGCCTATGTGCGTCAGGGATTGAAAATCATGGCCAACAGCCAAAATACGGGCTTGAAGGTTTTGCTTGAAAAGGCTGGTTTGAGCGGTGCACCAACGGCTTTTCATCTCGGTTTTGTGTTGGGCCCCAGGATTAATGCCGGCGGCAGAGTCGGCGCCTCTGATATTAGCCATCGGCTTCTTTGTTGTTCTAAGGAATATGAGGCTCAGCTTTTGGCAGATAAGCTCAACGAGTATAATGTTCAGCGCAAAGATATTGAAAATTACGTACTTTTGCAGGCAATAGAGATACTCGAGGGGAGCCCTCAAGAATATCCGATTGCTTTTGTCGCCGGAGCCGATTGGCACCAAGGGGTGGTCGGAATCGTGGCCGGAAAACTCAAAGAACGCTACAACCTTCCGGCTTTTGTGATGTCTATTGAGGCAGACGAGGTCAAGGGTTCGGCGCGTTCTATTCCGCAGGTGGATTTGGGGGCTTTGGTGATGGCAGCCAAAGAGAAAGGTCTTTTGACCAAAGGCGGCGGGCATACCATGGCGGCCGGCTTCTCTTTGGAAGAAAGCAAAATCGAGGATTTTAGAAAATTTGTGGGAGAATATGTGGTTTCTAGGATTGGCAACGAGGCTATTACTCCCGTTTTGGAAATAGATGCCGTGTTGGATGCCGCCGGAGCTACAAAGGAATTGGCTAAAGCGTTAGAGGAACTTGAGCCTTATGGCGCCGGTAATCCGGAGCCGAAGCTAATGTTGAAAAATGTGCATATTATTAAGCCTTGTCTGGTTGGAATTGGACATGTGCGTTGTATATTGTCTTCTGATACGGGGGCTAGTCTCAAGGGAATGGCTTTTCGGGTCGGAGATAATGATATCGGCCAGGCTATGCTTAATGCTAAGGGCGAGAGGTTTGACGTGGTTGGTGTTTTGCGCAGAGATTGTTGGCAGGGCCGGGACGATGTCCAGTTTATTATAGAAGATGTCAAAAAATGTGCTTAAAAAAGGAGCTTATATGATGGGCAAACATGCTGAGGTAAAAAAAAGAGCTTTGAAAATTCATAAAATTCGGTTGGAGAGAGAAAGAGCCGTGTTTATGAAACTTGGCGGAAAGTTGAGGGCCTATCTTTTTACAGGAATCTTGGTTACGGCTCCGGTGGCCATTACGTTGTATTTGGCTGTAAAGTTTGTGTTGTGGATGGATGCCTTGGTTAACCAGATGCTGCCGCCGCAATACAAGTTTGATAATATGCCATATACTATTCCGGGGTTGGGACTGGTGGTGGCAGTTGTGGTGCTGACACTGATTGGGATGTTCGCTGCTGGATTTTTGGGACGTTTCTTTCTCAAATTAGGAGAGTGGATTGTTTACAAAGTTCCACTTGTGTCTAGCGTATATTCTGTTCTAAAACAAGTGTTTGAAACGTTTTTTTCAAGTAAAACTCAAGCTTTTAGAAAAGTCGTTATGTTAGAGTATCCGCGCAAGGGAATCTGGATTTTGGGTTTTGTCAGCTCTGATTTGCAGGGTGAGTTGAAAGAGAAATGTCCAACCAAAATGCTTAGTGTGTTTATTCCTACAACGCCGAACCCAACGTCGGGTTTTCTTATCTTTGTTCCTGAAGAAGACTGTATCGAGCTTGATATGAGTGTAGAACAAGGTCTGAAATTTGTTATATCTGGGGGATTGGTTGAACCAAAAGAAAAAAATCGCGTCTGACACTTAACTAATATAGGTTTGCTAATCGTTTGTTTTTGTTTTGAATTGTGTCATCTTGGGAAAAAATGCCAAAATATTTTCCTTGGGGGCTAAAAAATACTTGATTTATTTTTATTTGTGATTTATTTCTAAGCACAGCTTTATTGGCAATATGCGGCCATGGCGAAATTGGTAGACGCGCAACCTTGAGGTGGTTGTGGGAGTTCTCCCGTGAAGGTTCAAGTCCTTTTGGCCGCACCATTCCTCTGCTTTAATAAAGCTTTTTTTTGTTTTTATAGGGTGTTCTTGTCCGCTAGGACAGTGTAAAGACAAGGGAGGAGAGGTTATGAGCAAACGTTTTAAACGTGATTTACTTCCCAAGTCTAAAATCATCAAGAAGAAAAAGAAAAATCTCGAAAAGCATCAAACTCTCGGTTTGGGGCCGAAATTTATCGAATCTGTCAGCTCTGCCCTGCGTGATGGTGACACTATTCATGTGCGCAAATTGGTAGAGGGGCTTTCTGAATATGGATTGGCTAACTTAATTGAGGCTTTGAACCACTCTGAGCGGACAAAGCTTGTTAAAATTTTGGGGGATAAAATCAACCCTGATGTTTTTCCTGAGTTAAATGATGTTGTTCAGGAACAGGTACTCGAAAGCCTCCAGGAAAAGCAAATTGTTAAAATCGCTAATGAACTCGATTCAGATGAAGTTGTCGAGATTTTGGAGCATATGGATGAGGATGAGCAGAAAAGCATCATCAAAAAATTGGATCCGGAACTCCAATATCAGGTTCAATCTTCTCTTTCTTATCCTGAAGATTCGGCCGGGCGTATCATGTCAAGAGAGTTTGTGAGTATGCCTGATTGGTGGACTGTCAAGGAAGCAAAAGCTTTTTTGCTTAAAAATGAGGAATTGCCAGAGGACTTTTATGAAATCTTCTTAACCGATGAGAAATTTCATCCAACCGGGCAAATCGCTTTGGATAAACTCTTGCGCGCCAAACCCAGCGAGAAGCTTTTTGATATTATGGATGGCGAGATTGTGCCGATAGATGTTTTGACCGACCAAGAGGAAGTGGCTCATATGTTCCGCGAATATGGCTGGCGCTCCGCTATGGTGGTGGACAATAAAGAGCACCTCATCGGCGTGATTACCATTAATGATGTGGTCGATGTTATTCATGAAGAGGTTTCCGAAGATATCATGCATTTGTCGGGAACAGAAGAAGGTGATGTTTACAAGTCTGTCTTTTCTATCTTTCGTTCCAGAGTGGCTTGGTTGATTACGAATCTTTTTGCTACAATTATTGCGGCTTCAGTTGTCAAGGGGTTTCAAGATATAATTGCTCAGGTCTCGATTTTGGCTGTGTTGATGCCGATTGTGGCCTCTATGGGCGGTACTACCGGCAACCAAACACTCGCAGTGGTGGTGAGAGCCCTGGCAACCAAGGAGCTTACCTCTGCCAATACACTGCGTATGATTTTGAAAGAATTTTTGGTTGGTCTCAACAATGGTATTTTGTTTGCCGTATTAATTGCTCTTATTACCCATTTTTGGTTTCCGGAGTATAAGGTTATCAGTTTGATTATCGGGATTGCCATGCTGATAAACCTTACCATTGCCAGCTTGGCGGGAATACTTATTCCTCTGGCATTGAACCGTTTGAAGGTGGATCCGGCGGTTTCTTCAGGTGTGTTTTTGATTGCCATTACCGATTCCGGTGGATTTTTTACTTTCTTGGGGTTGGCAAAGCTCTTTTTGTTGTAACTTTGTTTATATCTCAAAGTTAGGACTTTTGATTTGTGCATTATCGGTTATAATCAGGCCCAGTGTTAAAAAAATTTTTGGGAGTTGTTTGTGCTTTTGGGATTAAGTATTGCTCTTGCGGCGGTCTTGTTGGACCAACTCAGCAAATATTACATATTAAATGAAATTTTGGGGCAAGGCGCCGTTATTGTTATCTCTCCGGTGTTTAACTTGGTGAGGGCATGGAATACCGGCGTGAGTTTCTCCATGTTTAATAATTACGGCAGTTTGGGGGCCATTTTGCTCTCCGGCGTGGCTCTTGTGATTGTGGGATTCTTGTTTTATTGGCTCAAAAATGAGACCAGCCGGTTGGCTCAGGTTGCTCTGGGCATGATTATCGGCGGAGCTGTCGGTAATGTGATTGATCGGGTTCGTCTGGGCGCGGTGTTTGATTTTTTGGATTTTCATATCGGGGAGAACCATTGGCCGGCTTTTAATCTTGCCGATAGTTTTATTTGTATTGGTGCGGCAATCTTGATTCTGCAAAGTGTCTGCCATTATCTGAAAAAAGAAGAAGGGAAAAATTAAATGAGAAAATTTATTATCGGACTTGTAGCTATGACTGCAGCTTTGAGTGCCTGCAGCAACTTAACTAAAGAAAAACTCGGTTTGAGCAACAAAGCCCCCAATGAGTTTATGGTTACAACCAGACCGCCTTTGTCTTTGCCGCCGGAGTATGATTTGCGTCCGGTGGTGGAACCTGTTGAGGCAGAGCAGGAAAATCTGTCTCAAGCTGATGAGGCCTTTGTTTCTGAAATAGAGGAATCTAAATAAGCTTTTATGGGCAGAAATTTTATCTACATGTTGTTGTTTTTGGGCTTGTTACCGGTTTCGGCATCAAGAGCCGAGCTTTTTGGAGCAAAAGAGTTCTACCTTGATAATGGCTTGAGGGTGATTGTGGCGGAAAACCACAGAGCGCCGATTGTTAAGCATATGGTATGGTATAAGGCCGGTGCCGCTGACGAGGTGCCAGGCAAGGGTGGCTCAGCTCATTTGCTGGAGCATTTAATGTTTCGCGGAACATCTAGGGTTCCAACAAATGAGCTTAATCGTTTGTTGGAGGCAAACGGGGCAGAAAGCAATGCCTTTACCGGGCAAGATATGACGGCGTATCATCAGCTTTTGGATATCAGCCGTTTGGAGTTGGCAATGTTTTTGGAAGCAGACAGAATGCAAAACTTAAACATTAGGCCAGATGATTTTGAAACGGAAAGAAGCATCGTTTTTCAGGAACGTAAAGAACGGGTGGATAATAATCCTTTAGGAAGTTTCAGAGAGGCAATAAACAGAGCTTTGTGGCAGGAACATCCTTATGCCAGGCCGGTTACCGGGGTTGATGCCGAGATAAAAAATCTCAAGAAAGAAGATTTAATCGAGTTTTATCAACGTTATTATGCTCCCAACAATGCGGTCTTGGTGCTGGCCGGAGACATTGACGTGCCAACAGCTAGACAATTGGCTGAAAAATATTATGGCGATATTCCCACGGCAAAGGTTATTGAAACAGAAATGCCAAAATTGCAGCCTGAATTTAGAGCTACAATTACAATGAGCAAGCCGGATATTAGGGGCGGCCGTGTTTTGGTGATGTTTGCGGCTCCTTCCTACCAAGTTGAGTCTGAATGTGTTTATGGTTTACAAGTTTTGGCTGCATATATGGGTGGCGGAGAAACCTCTAAACTGTATAAAAAGTTGGTGCTTGAAGATAAAAAAGCTTTAAGTGTCAGTGTCGATTATAACCCAATATCAAGAAGCTATGGGCAGTTTGTGATTGCCATGATTCCGGCAGACGGGGTGAGACCGCAAGAATTGGTGAAATCCTTTGAAAGTGCTTGGAATGAGGCAATGAGCGAATTTGATATTGATGAGCTTGAGAAAATTCGCAAAAAAATGTTGGCGGGTCTTGTTTATCTGAAGGATAATCCCGAAGATGCCGCTTATATTATCGGGTCTATGGCGGTGGCCGGAGTGTCTTTGGATGAAATTGAATCTCAAGAGGAAAAACTTAAGGCCGTGCGTCTTTCGGAAGTGCGTGAGGCGGCAGAAAAGCTTATAAACTCTGCTCCTGAAGTTGTTGGTATTTTGCAGCCGCTTGAAAAGAATGGAGAAAAGCGATGAGAGCGCCGAGATATCGTAAGAATCCAGCTCGCAAGTGGTGCGTCGGCTTGGTGCTTTCGGCGGCTGTGGTTTGGAGTGTGTGGAACTGGGGGGCGCGAGTATTTGCCCTGTTTAGCTCTGATCCGCAAGCAATTGTTGAAAATTCGGTTTTGAAAGCTAAGAATTTTTCAACGCCGGTGGTGGAAATCATTTCACCTAAGGCTAAGCTAAAGGCTTATCTGCTTGAAGATGATACAAACCCGATTATCAGTTTGAATTTCAGCTTTAAAAATGCCGGTTATGCCAGTGATGATGAAGATGAGCAGGGAATTGCCCAAATGACAGCAGCTCTTTTGACTGAGGGAGCCGGTGATCTGGATGGACAAGCCTTGAAAGAGGCGTTGGAGGGTTTGGCCATTAAAATAAGTTTTGCCGCCGGTAAAGATGATTTTTCCGGTTCTATGCTTACTACCAAGGCCAATGCCAAAGAAGCTATGAAGTATCTGAATTTGATGCTCACTTCTCCCAGATTTGATGAGGTAGACATCAACAGAGTTAAAGCTCAAATGAAAGAGGCTCTCAAGCGCCAAGATGAATATCCGGCTAAAAAGTTGGAACTTGAGTTTATTAAGGAACTTTATGGTGAGCATCCTTATGGTAGGAATCCTCTTGGCAAAATTCAGGATATTGACAAAATATCTGCGGTGGATTTGCGGCGATTTGTTAAAGATAATTTTAGCCAAAACAACTTGATTATCGGTGTTGCTGGAGATCTTAACGCTGAGGAGGCCGCTGAATTTATTGATGGTGTTTTTGCTAACCTGCCGTCTAACGGGCAAATTAATTTTGTGAAAGAGGCTGAGATTGATTTTGACGGGCGTGTGCGCCAAATTGCAAGAGACAGTGGGCAAAATATGGTTTTGAAAGCTTTGCCGGGGGTTTCTCGCAATCATGAAGACTTTTATCCGTTGTTTGTTGCCAATTATATTTGGGGAGGAGCAGGGTTAACATCAAAACTTTCTCAACAACTGCGTGAGAAAGAGGGGCTAACCTATGGAGTATACTCTTATTTGTCCATAGATGATAAATCGCCTTTGCTGGTGGTGGCGTTTTCTTCCACGGCAGATAAATTTAATAAAGCTGATGCGTTGCTCAAGGAACAAACAAGGATTTTTAGGCAGCAAGGTGTCTCAAAAGTTGAGCTTAAAAATGCAAAAAACTATCTAATTGCCTCTTATAACTTGAGATTTGCATCAATCGAAAATATTGCCGAGATATTGACAGCTATGCAAAAATATAATTTAGGGCTGGATTTTTTGCAAAAAAGAAACGATTATATTGCTAATATCAGCTTAAAAAAGGTAAATGAGGCTGCTCAAAAATATTTTGATGACAGCAAGATGATTAGTGTTGAGATAGGCAAATTCTGACCAATTAACAAGGAGATAACAAAAATGTTTGGAAAAAAGCCGGAAGCAAATAAGTCAAGAGCTTGGAAAAAGCTGGAAAAGCATTATAAAAAGATGCGCGATGTTGAGATGCGCGACCTATTTCGCAAAGATCCTCAGAGAGCAGAGCGTTACACCATTAATCTTGATTCTATGATGTTGGATTATTCCAAAAACCGCATTACTGACAGGACTATGGCTTATTTGCTGATGTTGGCTAAAGAATCTAAGCTGGCCGAAAAAGTAGAGGCTATGTTTAAGGGAGATAAAATTAATTCAACCGAGAATAGGGCTGTTTTGCATGTTGCTTTGCGTAATCGCGAGAATTCTCCGATTTATGTGGATGGCAAGAATGTTATGCCGGAAATCAATGCCGTATTGGCTAAAATGCGCAAGTTTTCTGAAGATGTGCGTTTGGGAAAATTTGTTGGGCAAACAGGCAAAAAGTTAACCAATATCGTTAATATTGGTATCGGAGGCTCTGATTTGGGGCCGAAAATGGCAACGGAGGCTTTGCGCAAGTATTGGGGCAAAGATATCAAATGTTATTTTATCTCTAATATTGACGGAACGGCTTGCAGTGAGGTTTTGAATAAGGTTAATCCTGAAGAGACGCTCTTTATTGTTTGTTCAAAGACTTTTACGACAATTGAGACACTCACCAATGCCAAAACCTGCCGCAAGTGGTTGGTTGATGCTTTGGGCGAGCATGCCGTGGCCAAGCATTTTGTGGCTGTTTCCACCAATGCCAAGGAAGTTGAGAAATTTGGCATTAACACTGAAAATATGTTTGAATTCTGGGATTTTGTCGGCGGGCGTTATTCTGTGTGGTCGGCCATCGGGCTATCTATTGCCATTGCCGTTGGAATGGATAATTTTGAGAAAATGTTGGATGGTGCTCACGAAATGGATATGCATTTCAAATATACCGAATTTTCTAAGAATATTCCGGTTATCCTTGGCTTGCTTGGAGTTTGGTATAATGATTTCTTCCACTTCAACAACACGGCGGTTGTTCCCTATGATCAGTATTTGCAGTATGTTCCTGCTTATTTGCAGCAGTTGGTGATGGAAAGCAACGGAAAATTTGTCTCTAATGATGACACTTTCATTAAATATCAGACTTCTCCGGTTATATTCGGCGGGGCGGGGACAGATGTTCAGCACTCTTTCTTTCAGATGATTCACCAAGGAACATCTATTGTTCCGGTCGATTTTATTGTTCCGGCTATTTCGCACAATGAAATCGGGGAGCATCATGAGATTTTGCTTGCTAATGTTTTGGCGCAAGGTGAGGCTTTGATGAAAGGAAAGACCGTCAAAGAAGCCTATGATGAAATGCGCAGAGCCGGCAAACCCAAAGAAGAGGCTAAGAGACTTAAGAAATACAAGAGTTTTCCGGGAAATCGTCCTTCCAATACCATCATCTTTAAGAAAGTTGATCCCTATACGCTCGGAATGTTGATTGCCATGTATGAGCATAAGACTTTTGTTGAAGGTGTGATTTGGAATATTGATTCCTTTGACCAAATGGGCGTTGAACTTGGTAAGCAGATGGCTTTGAGTATTTTGCCGGAGTTGCAAAATAATGCTTCAGGTATCAGCCACGATGCATCTACTGCTAATTTGATTGCAACAATTCGTCGTTTGCGCAATTAATTATACCGAGAGACTAATGCCGATTAGAATTCTGCCATCAAATCTTGTGAACCAGATTGCCGCCGGAGAGGTGGTTGAGAGGCCGGCGTCTGTTGTCAAAGAGCTGGTGGAAAACTCCATAGATGCCGGCGCCACCAGTATTGAGGTGCGCTTGAATGAAGGGGGTAAAACTTTAATTACCGTAACCGATAACGGCAAAGGGATGAGCAAGGAGGAGCTTGCTTTGGCTGTTGAACGCCATGCAACCTCCAAGTTGCCGGATGACAACCTTTTTAACATCAATTTTTTAGGTTTTCGAGGGGAGGCGTTGCCCTCTATTGCCTCAGTTGCCAGGCTTTCTATCATCAGCAGAATAAAAGATGCCGACAGTGCCTGGAAAATTGAGGTTAACGGCGGCCAAAAGTCTGAGGTTGTTCCCGCTGCGCAATCTCAAGGTACCAGAATCGAAGTGCGTGATTTGTTTTTTGCCACGCCGGCTCGTTTGAAATTTTTGAAAACAGCTGCGCATGAGGCTGCTCAATGTTCGGATATTTTGCAAAGAATCGCTCTGGCTAATCCTTCTATTGCTTTCAGCCTCTATGAAAATGATCGTAAAAAATTTTCTTTGCCGGCTTGCAACGGTGATTTGTTTGATGCCAGATTGGCCAGAATATCGGCTATTATGGGGCGCGAGTTTGGCGAAAATTCTATTCTTATCAGCGCAGAACGAGAAGGTGTTAAGATTAGCGGTTATATCTCCTTGCCGACACTTAATAAGGCAAATTCTCTTTCACAGTTTTTGTTTGTTAATAATCGGCCGGTGCGGGATAAATTGTTGCTTGGTGCCATCCGTGGTGCATATCAGGATGTTTTGGCTGCGGGCAGATATCCGCTTTGTGCATTGTTTTTTGATGTGGAGCCGCAACTTGTAGATGTAAACGTTCATCCGGCCAAAGCAGAGGTGCGTTTTTATGATAATGCGTTGGTCAGAGGGCTATTGGTTTCATCCATCCGCAATGGGCTTAATCTTCATGCCAACAAGACTTCTAATGTTTTGAATCTGGAGCAACTTGTTAACGATAAAATCCCCAATTTTCAAAGTCCTTTGTCGGAAGAGAATAGATTGGAAGAGAGTGTTTCTTTGGGAGAGTTTTTGCCGCGTCAGGCTATGAATTTTGCTTATCGGCCTCAGCCTAAACGTCAGGCAGAATTGCCGGAATTAGAGCATAAGTTTTCCATTAGGGTAGAGGATGTTCAGGATGAAATTTCGCGCAGTGATGTTGGACCTTTAGGCCTAGCAAAGGCGCAATTTCATGATACTTACATCATCTCACAAAGTGAAGACAGTATTATCATTACTGATCAGCATGCTGCCCATGAGCGAATTGTAATGGAAAAACTCAAGGCAGGCCTGAACTCTGGCCATGTGGCTGCCCAAATGCTTCTTATTCCTGAGGTGGTTGATTTACCTGCGGCGGAGAAAACGAGAATTTTGGATGCTGCTGAGGATTTGGCAAAACTTGGACTCGTGCTAGAAGAATTTGGCACCACAGCGGTTATCGTGCGTGAAATTCCGGCACTTTTGGGGAATACGGATGTTAAAAAACTGGTTGAAGATGTTGCCGAGCAAATGGCAGAGTGGGGCAGTGGCTTTGAGTTAACCGAAAAACTCCATTTGGTTTGTGCGACAATTGCTTGCCATGGCTCGGTTAGAGCCGGTAGGCGCTTGAATGTTGAGGAAATGAACCAACTTCTGCGCGATATGGAGAAAACACCACATTCGGGCCAATGCAATCATGGGCGTCCAACTTATGTGGAATTAAAAATTACAGATATTGCAAAATTGTTTGATAGGTAGGGCAGGTGGTTAAATGTTTGGCGCTGTTATTGGTGATATTGTTGGTTCAGTTTATGAATGGAATAATGTTAAATCTAAGGATTTTGATTTTTGGCCGTCTAATGCCCAGTTTACAGATGATACAATACAAACCATGGCTTGTGCAGATTGGCTAATCAATGGCGGAAATCCAAGAGATTATCTGAAAAAATGGGGAAAAAGATATTGTAAGGGAGATGTGTTCGGACATAGTTTTTTTTCTCCCGGATTTATGAAGTGGTTGGAGGAAGATAATAATTATACTTATCACGCTCATACAAATGGAGCTGTAATGAGAATAAGTCCTGTACCGTTTTTGAATAGAAATAATGATTATGCCTTAAAACAGGCAATGGAAATAACAAGTATAACACATGATCATGAAGATAGTTATAAAGCAGTTAATGCTTATGTAAAGACAATGTTGTGTTTATTTGATGGTGTTAGCACTGATAAAATAAGAAACAGGATAGAAAATGATTTTGGATATGATATGAATAGAAATGTTGATCAAATTAGATTAAATAATAATAAATTTTATTATTCTTGTGAGAAAACTGTTCCAGAAGCAATTATATGTGCGTTGGAAGCAACTGATTTTGAAGATGCAATTCGTAATGCAGTTTCTTTGGGTGGTGATAGTGATACACTTGCTTGTATGAGCGGAGCTTTGGCTGAAGCCCGTTTCGGAATTCCAGAGCAAATAGCTGAAAAAGCCATTACATATTTAGATAATAATGTAAAATTGATGTTAAAAAAAATGTATGATGTTGCGCCAAAATCAAAAGATTTTTTGAAAATAAGATTAAACTTAAAGGATAATTGTAATGGGTAATCAGCAACTTATTGAAGGGTTTGAGGCAGCCTTAATTGCCGGACTTATTACCGGGGTAGGTGGTTTTTGTATTTTCTTAAAAAAGAAATACCTGAAATCAGAAATTAATTTGTTGCTTAATGCCGCTGCGGGAATCATGCTGGCCGCGTCTTTTTTCTCCTTGCTGGTTCCGTCCATGCATGAGATTATAACTGAAGCCCAAAATATATATTTAAGTGCTTTTGAGTATGCCTTTGCTGTCTTTGTCGGCGTTTTGTTGGTGTGGATTTTGAATATTGTTATTCCGCATGAACATAATTCCATGGGGCACCATGGACCACATTTTGATATCCGGAAGGCTTGGCTATTTATTATCGCCATTACTTTGCATAAGTTACCGGAAGGTTTGGCTGTGGGTGTGGCTTTCGGGGCTGAGGAGTTCGTTAATCCGCTTTCCTTGGTAATTGGAATTGCCGCTCATAATATTCCGGAGGGGTTGACAATAGCCATTTCTTTGGTGGCAGCAGGAAATTCAAGGCTGCGCGCCGCTCTGACGGCTTGTGCTATCGGTTTGGTCCAGCCGTTGGGAGCAATTGTCGGTTTGTTCTTTATGGGAATCAGCTTCAATATTGTTCCTTATGGTATGGCTTTGGCCGGAGGAACACTCTTGTTTGTGGTAGTAAACGAGATTTTGCCGGAAACCTATGGTACCAAAGAAACAAGTCGCTCGGCAGCCGCCGTATTCTTGGGCTTTATCGCTATGACATATCTTACCATTGTCTTTGGTGAGTAGTTTATCTTTACTTGCTCTTTTTTTGAAAAAAGTTATTGACGATAACTTAAAGTTCGGATAAATATATCTGCGTTGCTTTGCTGGAGAGTTGGCAGAGTGGTAATGCAGCGGATTGCTAATCCGTCATCGTGAATAACGATGCACAGGTTCGAGTCCTGTACTCTCCGCCACTTCAAACCGCCTTCGAAAATCGAAGGCGGTTTTTGTATTGACGTTTTTTCTTGAACTACATAATATATTATGTCGATAGCTCTGTTTGTGATGGAATTTGGCTTTTCTCTGTTTTTCTCTGTGAGTTTACCAGCCGGGGTCTTTTATAATTAAGCCTTAGCTTTTATATGCTAAGGTTTTTTGATCATTGTTGGTGGTGAACCGTGCAAAAACGTAAAAAATATAAAACTTTTGAACAAACTAAAGGCGGAATTGTTTTTGTCAGAAACCATGCTAAAAGAGTGAAAATTGCTTTGGAGGTGGCTAAAAGATACCAAAAGCAATGGGATTATCTTTTGTGGTTGGCTTCAGCAACTTCTTTGGATGTTGAGATTTATAAAAATAAAATTATTTCAAAAATTGAAAATGGAGCCAAAAGATGTAAGTTTTTTTCTTTTGAAGAAATATCTTTGCAGGATCAACCTTATTTGCAGCTTTATGATCTGGCATCTGAAAATAGGGTCTTTTGTGTGATCGATGATTGCCTGAATGTTAAAAACATGGCTTCAGGCAGAACAAAAAGGTTGCTTTCCATGCAGGCTAAATTTGATTTTAGGCTTTTGCTTTCTGAAAATCCGGTGTGCAGAGGATTGAGAGATGTTTATGCTTTGATGCAGTTTATGGATACTTCCATTTTGAATATGACGGAAACTCAGTTTTCTAATTTGTTTATGCCTTTTTATACTGATGATTTTGATGTTTCTAAGCGTTGGTCTAAGCCTAAATTTGAGCGCCAGGCCATGAAACTCTTAAGGCCATATGTTTTGTTTTGTGACTTGAGCGATAATCTTAAAATTAATTATCATGAATATTGGTTTGATTTGACTGATAAAGAAAAAAAGGCTTATCAGGAGGATAAAGAACGTTTTTTGCAGGGAAAAATGAGAGTGTTGTTTCTGCAGGCAATTCAAGAGTTTCAATATCTCTACACAATTTGCAGTGCAAAGGTTAAAAAATTGGCTGAATTGCTTAATGATTTTCAGCAAAAAGGTGAAAAGGTTATTATTTATACCAAATATTTGGGCGAAATTAAATTTTTAAGAGAATCAGGCCTGTTGAGGGGTAAAAAATATGTGATTATGTCGGGGATGAGTGACAGAAAAAAAGCTGCCCAGCGGTTTGAGGCTGATTATGATATTATGATTTGCACATATAAGGTTGAAATTTCAAGACTGGTCTTGAAAGGTTGTGCAAATTTGGTATACTTCTCTCAGACTTTTGACTATAAAGATAAGACTCGGGTGTTGTCTAGGTTTTATTGTGATGATGAGTTGTCCCTGAATGTTTTTGATTTTTGGGTGAATACCAGATTAGAAACTTTGATGAAGGATAATCTGTCTCGCAAAAAAGAATTGTTGAAAAGTGTTTGTAAATTAATGTCTGCTGGCGAGGTTGACTGTTTATGAAGATATATCATGATCAGAATGTTTATGATGCAACACAAGAAAGGCTTAAATTCGCTTTTGAGAATTTTGATAATATTTATGTTTCTTTCTCCGGAGGAAAAGACAGCGGTCTTTTGTTGAGTTTGGTTTTGGATTATAAACGCCGTCATAACATAAAGAAAAAAATAGGTGTTTTTCATCAGGATTTTGAGGCGCAATACCAACTGACATCAGAATATGTTTCAAAAATGTTTGATGATAATATTGATGATATAGAGCCTTATTGGGTTTGCTTGCCGATGGGATCTCGTTGCGCGGTAAGTAATTATCAGATGTATTGGTATCCGTGGGATGATGAAAAAGAAGCTCTTTGGGTTAGGCCTATGCCGGACAAACCATATATTATTAATTTAAAAAATAATCCGTTTGAGTTTTATCAATATAAAATGCCGCAGGAGGATTTGTATGCCGAGTTTGCAAAGTGGTATGCCAATCATCATGAAGGTACAACCATTTGTATGGTCGGAATCAGGGCTGACGAATCTATTAATCGTTATCGTGCCTATGCCAATGTTCGTAAAACGTTGATGAAAAATTCTCAATGGACGACCCAACGGGCACCAAATCTTTATAATGCTTACCCGATTTATGATTGGACCACTAAAGATGTTTGGATTGCCAATGCTAAGCAAGGCTTTGAGTATAACAAAATTTATGACCTTTTTTATCGGGCCGGTGTGCCTATTAGCCAAATGCGGGTTTCCAGTCCTTACCATGAAACGGCAAAGGAAAGCCTTAATCTTTATCGAGTGTTGGAGCCTGCCACCTGGGTTAAGGTTGTTTCTCGTGTTCATGGTGCTAATTTTGCTGCAATGTATGGCAATACCAAGCTTATGGGTGTGGGAAAGATAACTTTGCCAAAAGGGCATACCTGGCGCAGCTATGTTAAATTTTTGTTGGCTACTTTGCCAGATAATATCAGGCAAAACTATATTAACAAGTTTAAAACCTCTATCCGTTTTTGGTGGAAAAAGGGGGGGGTTGTCAGCCCAGAGGCTATTGAAGAGTTGGAACAGTGCAATTATCATATTCTGAATAATGGCAAGAGCAATTATCATTCGGTTAAAGATAGAATCAGATTTTTGGGAACGCCGGATGACACAGATGATATTAAATCCACGATTGACATTCCTTCTTGGAAGAGAATGGCTATTTGTATATTGAAAAACGATCATTTGTGCAAATATATGGGCTTTTCCCAGACTAAAAAACAAACTATGCGTGAGAAGGAATTGATTGAAAAGTATAAAAGTCTATAAAAGGATATTATGATGAAGAAATTTACCAGCCCTGTTTATAATGTTATAGCCGTTCCCGTAGAGAAGGTACGGGCTAACGACTACAATCCAAACCGGGTGGCCCCGCCGGAAATGCGCCTTTTGGAGCTTTCTATTTGGGAAGATGGTTTCACCCAGCCGGTTGTGTGTTATTATGATAAAAATGCCGATGAATATATTGTGGTGGATGGTTTCCATCGTTATACCATTATGAAAACGAGCGAGCGTATTTATGCCAGAGAGAGAGGAATGCTGCCGGTGGTGGTTATTGATAAAGATTTGGGCGAAAGAATGGCTTCTACCATCAGGCATAACCGTGCCAGAGGGAGCCATAGTGTGGATCTGATGAGCAATATCGTGGCTGAGCTCTTGGAAATGGGCAAAAGCGATGGATGGATTTGTAAAAATATCGGAATGTCTGCCGATGAGCTCTTGCGTCTTAAACAAGTGACCGGGTTGGCCGCTCTGTTTAGGGATGAAGAATATTCTCACAGTTGGACCGTAAAATAATTTTTTTCCCCTCTCTTTAAGAGTTGTTGTCTTACGTTTATATTTTGTATGCTGTAAACGTGAGAGGAGAATTTTATGAAAAACGTAGTATTGAATAATGATGTAAATATTCCCATTTTGGGACTCGGCACTTGGCTTGCAAAGCCCGGTGAGGTTTATCAGGCCGTGCGTTGGGCCATTAAAATCGGTTATCGTCATATTGATTGTGCCGCGATTTACGGCAATCAGTCAGAAATCGGACAGGCTATCTTTGATGCCATTCACGAGGACAATATAAAAAGAGAAGAACTTTTTATTACCTCAAAGCTTTGGAATGATTCCCATGCACCGCAAGATGTGCGCCCGGCTTTTAAGAAAACTCTGGAAGAGCTGAAGCTTGATTATCTTGATTTGTATCTAATCCATTGGCCGGTGGCTCAAGCTAAAGGTACGCAAATGCCGCAAACCGACCAAGATTGGGTGCCTTTGTCTCAACAGCCTTTGGAACTTACTTGGGCAGAGATGGAACATCTTTATAATGAAGGACTTATTAGGGCCATCGGCGTTTCTAATTTTAACCAGGAACATATTGATAATCTGATTAAAAAGGCTGAAATTGTGCCCGCTGTTAACCAGGTTGAATGTCATCCATTCTTGCAACAAAACGCTCTGATTGAATATTGCCGCGCCAATAATATTGCGGTAACGGCTTATTCGCCGCTTGGAGCTCAGCCCAAAGACGGGAAAGAAAGTGTCTTGCAGAATCCTCTTATTGTTGAAATTGCAACTAAATTAAATGCGACGCCGGCTCAAGTCGTTTTGGCTTGGCAGATGCAACGAGGTATTATTGTTATTCCTAAGTCTGTTCATGAGGCTCGCTTGAGAGAAAATTTTGCTTCATCGGTTCTTGTTTTAGATGAGGACGATATGAGGCAAATTGCTTCACTCGACAAAGGGTATCGCTTTATTGACGGGAAAAGTTTTCTAAATCCCGCAGCTGGATATTCGCAAATTTGGTAGTATCAGCGCAATAAAAAGTTGGCTAACTCTGCCGGATTTTCCCATTCAATGGTAATTTCCAGCACTTTGAATTTGCTTTGCAGGCGAGGCGGTATCTTTACAAAGTCTTTGGCGGTGGTATAAACGGGAGCCTTGTGCTTCTTGCCCAAGTCCAACAGTTCTTGTAGTTCTGCCTCGCTGTAAAAGTGATGATCAGGAAAGTCTTTGGTGGCAACAATCTTAAAACCGCAGTCCCTTAAGGACTGGTAGAATTTCTCCGGGCGGCCGATGCCGGCAAAGGCAACGACATCATAAGTCAGCGGAGAGGGAGAAACTGCTACGGTCTTTCCTCTAAAAACAGGAAGTTTTCCAAAACTTCCGCTTAAATTATGTTTATCTTCTCCCAAAATAATAACCGCATTAGCTCTTTTTAGTCCCAAGCCCTTAAATTCGCGCAAGGGGCCGGCCGGGATGCAAAAGCCGTTTCCAAAGCCAAAATTTCCATCAACGACGATGAAAGAAAAATCTTTGTACAAATACGGATTTTGGAAGCCGTCATCCATAATGATATAGTCTGCACCTTCTTGTTCGGCTAAGAGAGCCCCTTCATAACGCTGCGGATTAATCACAACTTGTGCCTGACGGGCCAAGAGCAGGGGTTCATCCCCAACATCTGCGGCAGTGTGGCGCTTGGGGTCGACCAAAACATCTTTAAGTTTTCCGCCATAGCCGCGGCTGACGAAGTATGGATTTTTGCCATTTTGCTGCAATAGAGCCGCTAAAGAAACGGCGACCGGGGTTTTGCCTGTGCCGCCGGCGGTTAGGTTGCCAACACAGATGACTTTGGCATCAACCTTTTGAGGGGTGTGTAGCCACAAGCGCAAAGCTGTCGCAAGGCCATAAATCCAGCCTAGCGGTATAAGTGCTATCGATAAAATATTCTTTGTTTTCCAATATGTTGGCGTTTTCACTTAAATATATCCTTTAACTTTATCCATGATGCCATCTAAGACTTTGGCCTCACTGTTAGCCCAATTATAGGCCAAGGAAGCTTTTGCCTCTAGGAGCTCTTTGTTGCTTAGTAATTGGCTCAGCAGTTCTTCTAGTTCTTGTGTGTCTGTTACTTGCATAATGGCGTCGGCTTTTTTGGCTCTGTTCATTGCATCTGTAAAATTATGCATGTGAGGCCCAACAATAACAGCATCTCTTACTCTGGAGGGTTCTATGAAGTTTTGTCCGCCGTGCGGAATGAGTGAGCCGCCGATGAAGACTATTTTGGCAATATCATACCAAATTCCCATCTCACCAATGGTATCAGCAATGTAAATATCCGTTGATGGGGATATTTTTTCATTGGCTGAGCGCAAAGATCCTTTGAGTTCTAATTTTTCTATTTGTTCTTTTATTTCTTTGCCTCTTTGCGGATGGCGCGGGGCAATGAGCGTCAGTAGGTCTGGAAATTTCTCTTTTAGCCGTTTGTGAATTTTGGCTATGCGGATTTCTTCATCGCTATGGGTGGAGCTAGCAAGCCAAAATTGACGTTTGCCAATTTGTTTTAATATGGCATCTCTTTTTTCTTCATCTATCGGCAAGGGCAAGCCTGCGTATTTGAGATTACCTAAGCACATACTGCTCTTGGCGCCCAAAACCTGCAGGCGGTAGGCATCTTCCTCTGACTGGCCGAGGCACAGGCTAAAACAAGCTAACAACTCTTTACTGATAAAATCAAATTGTTGCCACCGCTTGAACGATTTGTTTGAGATTCTTCCATTGATGAGAATTAAAGGTATGTTTTTACGTTTGATGCTAGAAAGCATGGCTGGCCAAAATTCAGATTCAAACCACAATGCAACATCGGGATGCCAGTGTTTGACAAAGCGGGTGGTGAAAATGGGGTTGTCTATGGGAATAAATTGATGAAAGGCCCTTTCCGGCAAACGTTTGTTCATAACATCGGCAGAGGTGACGGTACCGGTTGTGACCATAACATGGGCATCCGGATATGTGTCTAATATCTTTTGGATTAGCGGCAGCATGGAGACAGACTCGCCGACAGAGGCTCCGTGCAACCACACAAGTTTTCCTTCCGGACGGGGAAGTTTGGGACGGCCTACACGCTCATTGAAACGTTGTTTATCCTCTTTGCCGTTGTTTAGGCGCTTCTTTATATATCTCTTAATAACCAAGGGGTAGAGAATCGTGATGAGCGTATTGTAGATCTTTATAAACATAGCCTATTTCCTGTGGTGTTTTATGTTAACGGCGTTTTTGTCCGGCAAAACAGGGGAAAGCCCCATTTCTTGGTCGCACTCAATGCTGATTTGGTTGAGGCGGTTTTCCATCTCTTGACGGTATTTTTCCAACTCTTCTTCAGAGGCATCTGCCGGGACATATAAGGGCTCTGAAATTTTGCAAACTCCTTTTGAAAAGGGAAAAGGAATCATCATTTTGTCCCAAGCTTTTTCTATTATTTTACTGCTTTTGATGCTGTAAGCTCCGCCAACAATCGGTTTGCCTGTTTTTTGCGCGTAATAAATCGGGGAGCGCCTCATTATCATCCTGGGGCCTCTGGGGCCGTCCGGAATGATGCAAATAGATGTTTCTTTCTTTAGGGTTCTCATCAAATCCAGGGCACCACCTTTGGCGTTTTCATTGGAGGAGCCGCCAATAATGCCAATGCCAAAGCGTTTGAGAAGCCCGGCTATCATTCGGCCATCGCGGTGCAGAGATACAAGAGCGTCTAGGGGCAAATTCCTTTGTTTGAAAAAAGGGAGCATTAATGCTCGGCCGTGCCAAATTACCAAGATGACACCGCCTTTTTCTCTGGCTAATTGGTGAAACTCTTCAACCCGTTCGGTTCTCCAGCGAGTGGTGAGGCCGACAAATTTGGCATAGAGATAAAAAACAAGAGATATCAGCCACATAACGGCAGATGTTTCTCCGAGTTTCTTTAGTGGTTTTTTGACTAGTTTTTTATAAAGGCTCATTGTTTTTCACTTAGCTACCGGAAACAAGTTTGGTGACGCTGATGCCGATTGTTTCGTTATCGGTGACAACAACTTCTCCGTGGCCGATTAAGACATCGTTGGCGTAGACGTCTACATAATCATTAATACTGCGGTCAAGCTCAACAACCGCACCGCGCCCGAGCTTTAACAGCTGGTGTACACGCAGGTCCGCTGTGCCAAGGGTGACGGAAATATCGACCGAAATGTCTTCGTTGGACAAGAAATTTTTATTAATCGGCATTTTTTACTCCATATGGTTATTTGTGCCTATTATATATATTTTTTTTAATCTGCAAAATCTTTATTATCACTTATCACAATGAAAAAAATCTTTTTTGTGGATTAAGCAGTTTATAATTGCTTATGGAAAAGCATTGTGGCAAAAAAATTAGATGTGAATCTTGCAGAAGCAAATAGCTTTTCTTATATAAGTTGTATAACTTTCTTTATTATAGGTGTGAAATGGCTTTGAAAAAAGAAAAATATCCGGTGTTGCCTTTGCGCGATATCGTTGTTTATCCAAAAATGATTGTTCCGCTTTTTGTCGGAAGAGAAAAATCTATTCGCGCGCTGCAAGAAGTGGTCGATAACGACCAAAATATTGTTCTTGTTACCCAAAAAGATGCCGCAGTGGAAACGCCAAATGGTGATGATGTCTTCCATGTGGGAACTTTGGGGACGGTTTTGCAGCTTTTGAGATTGCCGGACGGGACTGTCAAAGTTCTGGTCGAGGGGCTGGAAAGAGTTAAACTCAATAAAATCTACGATGAACCTGAGTATTTATCGGCCAATATCACTTTGATGCCGGAAGTGGAAGAAAAAAATCCGGAATTGGAGGGAATCGTTCGTGCGGTTTTGTCCCAGTTTGAGGAATATGTGAAGTTGTCTAAGAAAACAGCGCCGGAAGTGTTGGTCGCTGTTAACCAAATTGACGACTACAGTAAGCTTGCAGATACAATTGCCTCTCATTTGGCTCTTAAAATCAGCGATAAACAGGCTTTGTTGGAAGGAGCTACTCTCTCTGAGAGATTTGAAAAAATCTTGGGCTTCATGGATTCAGAAATTACTTTGCTTGAGGTGGAAAACAGAATCCGTAACCGTGTCAAAAAGCAAATGGAAAAAAGCCAGAAGGAATATTACCTCAATGAGCAGATGAAGGCTATTCAGAAAGAACTCGGCGACGGTGAGGAGGACGCTGAGATATCTGAATATATGAAGAAAATTGAAAAAACTAAACTTTCTAAAGAAGCAAAAGAAAAGGCTTTGGCAGAGGTTAAAAAGCTCAAAAATATGAGCGTGATGTCGGCTGAAGCCACCGTGGTTCGTAATTATCTTGATTGGCTTTTGGATATTCCTTGGAAAAAACGTTCTAAAGTTAATAAAGACCTTTCAAAAGCTGTGGAGATTTTGGAGGCTGATCACTATGGTTTGGACAAGGTCAAAGAACGCATTGTTGAATATTTGGCCGTGCAAGCCAGGGCTGACAAGGTTAAAGGGCCGATTTTGTGCTTAGTCGGGCCTCCGGGAGTTGGTAAGACCTCTTTGGGAAAATCTATTGCTAAGGCAACCGGGCGTGCTTTTGTGCGGGCCTCTTTGGGCGGCATGCGCGATGAGGCCGAGATAAGGGGGCACAGACGTACCTATATCGGGTCTATGCCGGGCAAGATCATAAAGGGCATGAAAAAAGCCGGTACGTCTAATCCGTTGTTCTTGCTCGATGAAATCGACAAGATGGGGAATGACTACCGTGGTGATCCGGCTTCTGCCTTGTTGGAGGTTCTTGACCCTGAGCAAAACTCCGCTTTTAACGATCATTATCTGGAAGTGGATTATGACTTGTCGGATGTGATGTTTGTGACAACCGCAAACTCTTTGGATATGCCGCGGCCTTTGATGGATCGTATGGAAATTATCAGACTTTCGGGATATACGGAAGATGAAAAAATCGAGATTGCCAAGCGCCACCTGATTCCCAAGATTTTTGTGGAAAATGCGGTTACACCTAGTGAGCTTGAGATTTCTGAAGATGCTGTGCGCTCCATTATCAGGTATTATACCAGAGAGGCCGGGGTGCGCAATCTGGAAAGAGAGTTGGCCACCATTGCCAGAAAGGCTGTTAAAGAGACGCTTTTGGCCAAGAAAAAACAAAAAATCACCGTCACGGCCAAGAATATAGATAAGTATCTAGGGGTTATCAAATATCGCTACGGCGAGGCTGAGGAAGAAGACCATGTCGGGGTTACGACCGGTTTGGCTTGGACTGAGGTCGGCGGAGATATCTTGTTTATTGAGGCGGTTGATATGCCGGGTAAAGGAGTGGTCAAACAAACAGGTAAGCTGGGTGAGGTGATGAAGGAATCCATTGAAACAGCTTATTCGGTTGTGCGTTCTCATTCTAAAGACTTGGGTATTGACCCGAAAGTTTTTGAAAAAACAGACATCCATGTTCATGTGCCGGAAGGTGCAACGCCAAAGGATGGCCCATCTGCCGGTATCGCCATGTATACAACTTTGGTTTCGGTTTTGACTAAAATTCCGGTACGCAAGGATGTGGCCATGACCGGTGAGATTACCTTGCAGGGCAGGGTTCTTCCCATCGGCGGGCTCAAAGAAAAACTCCTTTCAGCCTTGCGCGGCGGTATCAAGACCGTTATTATTCCTAAAGATAATGAAAAGGACTTGGCCGAAATTCCGGATAATGTCAAAAAAGGAATGAAGATTATTCCGGTTTCTGAGGCTAAAGAGGTCTTGAAGATTGCTCTTAAGGGCAGGGTAAAACCGCTTAAAGCCAAAAAGTAACTTCTTTATTACATATATGAAGTGCAAAAAACGGGATTTTTCCCGTTTTTTTTGTTTTAATGCCTTACAGACTACCCCCATTTTAATGGGGGTTGAATGCTCACGACGACGATGCTATAAGAAGGTATGGAAGTCGTACAAGGTCATAGTGTTTATCGTTTAAGTTACCACATAGTTTGGGTGTGTAAGTATCGTCGTCGTGTCCTAAAGCCTGGCGTCGTAGATTATATAAAGAAATTATTGCCCAAGCTACTAAGAAGTATCCCCGGATGTGAGATAGAGAAGATTGGCTTTGATAAAGACCATGTTCATTTTGTGATGACAATTCCACCAAGATATGCAATAGCCGATGTAATGGCTAAATTGAAAAGCCAATCTTCCTCGCAAATAAGAGCCAAGTTTACTTGGCTCAGCAAAGTATATTTTAAAGAAAATGTATTTTGGTCACGGGGATACTTCGTCAGTAGCGTTGGCTTAGATGAAGATAAAATTAAACATTATGTAGAATTTCAAGGACGACAGGATTTAGGTCAGCTCCGTTTGGAGCTGTAAGGAAAAGGCACCCGAAGGTGCCTTTTCTATAGAACCCCCAGTTTACTGGGGGATATCTATTATGCTACAATTATTCTTTAGAAAACCCACTCTATTGCGAGATTGGATTGCTTTGGGGCATCAGGTGGCTAATTTTAATGCCGTAGCCTGCAAAAAACACCAATGGGTGTTGTATGATCCGTATCAGGTATGGAATATCCAGGTTCTGCAAAATTCCAAGACCGGAAAAACTGAATATTGGATATCGCAAAAGTGTCGGTGTCAGCGCTGCGGAACGGTCAGAAATTTTCCTTTGGTTCAGCTTTTTTTTGATCATTTGTAGAATGTAGCTCTTGAAAACCGGGTGTTAAAGCATCCGGTTTTTTTTAAGAATCGTCCGAATCTATCAGGCAAATTAAGTTTTGTCGGTCTTAATTGCTTTATCTTTGTGGAAAAGTTGGCATCAAAGCTGTGGAAAACCGCTATTTTTGGGCTTTTTGAACCCTAAAATGATGAAAAATGTTGATAGATATGACTTTTTTGTTTGACTCATACTTTTTTTAGTGTTCCAATTTCCTTGTAAGCAGGGAAAATCCTTGTTTACATTGGTTTATAACTTATATTAGAGGGAGTCCTCACCGTGAATAAAAATGAATTGATTTCTAGCATTGCTAGCGAGACCGGCCTTACCAAAACTGATTCTGCTAAGGCTTTGGATGCTTTTGTTGCTTCTATCACCAAAGCTTTGAAGAAAGGTGATGAAGTTCGTTTGGTTGGTTTTGGTACTTTCGCCGTTAGCAAACGCGCTGCTACCACCGGCCGCAATCCTCGCACTGGCGCTGCCATCAAGATCCCGGCACGCAAACAGGCTAAATTCAAAGCCGGTAAAGCTTTGCAGGATTCTGTAAACTAATATAATTCAAGGACTGGTCCAAAAGGCTGGTCCTTGTTGTTATGTTTGTCAAAAAGCTCCTTGAAAAAGGAGCTTTTTTTGTTGTTAGCGTGGAGTTTCCAGCCTTTTGGCAAACCAAATGTCAGACTTTTTTTTGGTGTTTTGCTGCCAAAGGTAGTTAAAACGATTTTGATATTGGGCTATGGTTTCTCGTTCTTCGCTGAAAAATATGCAATTTTCGCTGTTTTTGCTACTCGCCGGGTTGGTCCAGTTATAAGAGCCGCTGGTGGCGGTCAGAGAATCAAAAATTGCAAATTTATTATGTTCAATCTTAAATTTAGAGTGGACTCTGATGTTGATGCCGTAACGATAAAGTTCAATGACTTTTGAGTATCGGGAAGATGCTTGCAGTTTGTCGGTGAGTATTCTTATCTTAACACCTCGGTCATGGGCTCGTTTTAGGGCATCGACAATTTCATCATTATTGATGGAATACATTGCAACATCGATATTGTTTTGTGACTGATTGATAAGTTCAACGATTTCTTGCTCGCATTTCGTGGAGGGCGAAAAATAGACGCTTACTTTGGCATAAGCAAGGCTGGGCAAAAGAACGAGCAGAAGTATCAGCTTTTTCATTTTTTATCTTTAGTTGTGTTTTGATTGTCTGTATATATTAATATATGCAATTTATCTTAAATGCAATCAAAAAGTTTTAATGGCTTTTCACTCAATTTGTAGTTGTGATAAAAGAACCCCTGTCGATTTTTATAATCGGCAGGGGTGATGTTTCATTAGTTGCGGAATTGGGTGGCGTTTTTTAAGAAAAGTTTACACCTTTCCAGTGATAAGTGCCGATCTGCTCCTTTAAGAGCTCCTTCAGCATCAATAAAGATGTTCCTATGCTCCTGGACGACTGTTTGAATCTTTTGTAATTCAGCTCCCACATTTTCAGGAGAGAGTCCGCCGGCGTAGCCCTGGTAAACATCGGCAAAGACGGGAGCAGGGCGTTCGCTTGGGGCAATGCCTTCGCCAAAAGAGGAGTCATACAACAGCGCATCAATCGGGAATCCTCTTTGGTAGACTTGTTCAACAAAAGCCTGGTTGCTGTCGTTGTAAGACCAGATGAACTTGTGCTTTGGTTGGTAACGTCTTATTGTTTGCAACAAGGTGTCCATATTAGGTGTTTTTTCTCGTCCGATTTTGAAATTGAGTTGTATCCTTTCAAAAATCGGTGCGCCGTTAGGGTGCTCAAGTTTAAGAAACGTATCAAGCTCCGGGTGGATTTTTCCGGTGCAGAAGCCTTCCACCCAATCTTGGTTCAAATGCAAAGCCAAGTGGTTTTTTGGGGAGGCATGAGCGGCGAGGGTGTGAAGCCACCAGTATCTGGCAGAGCCAAAACTTGCTTTGCTGCCAGAAACCTGAATGCCTATCTCCACAAAGGGGCAAGTGTTTAAAAGGGCTAACAGCTCTTTGATATCCGTGTGTTCATTGGCACCGGATAGTACGATTTTGTTCAACCTCATAATTTTAGATTTTTAGTTAGAATAATAAATGATTATGTTTCTCTTATAGAGGTTGCAGAATTTTTGTCAATGATTACTTTGTTTGCCTTATTCTTTGGAAAATCGGAATGCTTTTTATTGGTAGTCGAACTTTCTTTCTCGGGAGTTCAAACCTCAAGCCCCCAAACCAACAAAAAAACCACCCTCGCGGGTGGTCTTTTTATTGGTGGGCGCTGAGAGGTTCGAACTCCCGACCCTCTCGGTGTAAACGAGATGCTCTTCCAGCTGAGCTAAGCGCCCATCTTGTTTACGGATGACTTTATACACTCTCATTTTTAATTAATCAAGTAAAATTTTTATTTTTTTATCTTTTTTTTGCTTATTTATTATTTTCAAACAGTTATAAAAAAATCCGAAAGCTTTATCGCTTCCGGATTTTTTCATACGGCATAACAATTATTACAATTGCAACAAATACGATTGCTGCAATTATCAAGACTATGAGCTTATTCGTAGTCATAGTCTTTGAAGTCGACAACAACCGCTGCAATGCGGTCGCCTTGTTTGGCGATGTAGTTGGCACGCAGGATTTCTCCTGATATTTCCATCCGCTGGATTTCAGATTTTTTGACAAGACCTAAGGATTCGCCGTTTTGTCCAAACCTTTCCCAACAAATGTGGCCGAGCCATTCGCGTCTGACGAAGATGTCTCCTTCAGGTGAGAACCTTAACCAGAAGAAATAGTCTTCGTAGAGGACGTTCTCTTTTTCCAGAAGTAACCCCTTCACCAGAAGAGTATTCATTTTGTTGAGAGAGTAGCATGGGGAGAGCCAAATCTCTCTTGTCACGGGGACCTGATAGGGCTTTTTGCTGCGGATAAAAATTACAACCAGCAAAAATGCCAAAACTAAAATAATGGCCAACATGGGCCAAAAAGTGACATTTTGTTCCATAATAGTGATAGTTTTAATGTGAATAATTTGTTTTATATGATTGCAGATTATACAAAAAAATGTATTTTGTCAATAAAATAGGCTTTGTTTTATGCCAAAAGGGCTTGTTTTTATATTGCCAACGTGTTATATCTCTTCTGTCTTTTGATAACTTTTTGTGAGGTTTAAAATGGAAAATAAAGTTGCCGTAATCGCCGTGATTGTTGAAGATATGGAATCGGTTGAGAAATTTAATGCTATTTTGCACGATTATGCTCAATATATCATCGGACGGATGGGAATCCCTTATCGCACTAAAAAAATGAATATCATCAGCATTGCCATTGATGCGCCTCATGATGTTATCAGCGCTTTGGCCGGAAAAATCGGCAATCTTAAAGGAATCAGTGCTAAAGTTGCTTATTCCGGCGGCGAATAGTTTGTTTTAATCTTTTGTTGTAACTGACTGGGAAGAGTATTCTTACCGAGAAGGAGGATGTTTTGTCTGTTTATGATCCAAAATCGGCTAAGGCCGAGGAATTTATCTGCCATGATGAAATTTTAGATACTTTGGCTTATGCCGAGGCTAATAAAAATAATGCCGCATTGATTGATGAAATCTTGGAGAAAGCTCGTTTGCGCAAGGGGCTTTCCCACCGCGAGGCGGCTGTTTTGCTTGATTGCTCGTTGGAAGACAAAAATCAGGAAATCTTCAAACTTGCCGAGCAAATCAAAAAAGACTTCTATGGCAACCGAATTGTGTTGTTTGCACCGCTTTATCTTTCAAACTACTGCGTCAACGGCTGCCTATATTGCCCGTATCATGCCAAAAACAAGCATATAGCCCGCAAGAAGATGACACAAGATGAAATCAGGCGCGAGGTTATCGCTCTGCAGGATATGGGGCATAAGCGTTTGGCTATTGAGGCCGGGGAGGACCCTGTCAACAATCCGATTGAGTATATCTTGGAATCAATCAAAACCATTTACTCAATCAAGCATAAAAACGGTGCTATTCGCCGCGTAAACGTTAATATTGCCGCGACAACGGTTGAAAATTATCGCAAGCTTCATGAAGCCGGAATCGGAACCTACATTCTTTTCCAGGAAACCTACAACAAAGAATCTTATGAAAAATTGCATCCGACCGGGCCCAAGCATGACTACGCCTACCATACCGAAGCCATGGACCGCGCTATGGAGGGCGGCATTGATGATGTGGGCTTGGGTGTGCTCTATGGTTTGGAATCTTATCGCTATGAATTTGTCGGACAACTCATGCATGCCGAACACCTGGAGGCTGTTCACGGTGTGGGGCCGCATACCATCAGCGTGCCGAGAATTCGCCATGCCGATGATATTGATCCCGATGCTTTTGACAACGGAATAGATGATGACACTTTTGCCAAGATTGTGGCTTGTATTCGTATTGCCGTGCCTTATACGGGTATGATTGTTTCTACCAGAGAATCTCAGAAATCTCGTGAAAGAGTGTTGCATTTAGGAATTTCTCAAATCAGTGGCGGATCTAAGACCAGTGTCGGCGGTTATGCCGTGCCGGAAAAAGAGGAAGAAAACTCTGCTCAATTTGATGTCAGTGACAACAGAACCCTTGATGAGGTAATTTATTGGCTGATGAGCATGGGCTATATTCCAAGTTTTTGTACTGCTTGCTATCGCGAAGGCAGGACCGGTGACAGGTTTATGGAGCTTTGCAAATCAAAGCAAATTCAAAACTGCTGCCATCCAAATGCTTTGCTGACGCTTAAGGAATATCTGACAGATTATGCCTCAGAGAAGACCAAAGAGCTCGGAGCTGCCATGATTCAGGCTGAGCTTGGTAATATTCCAAAGGAAAAAGTCAGAGAGCTGGTGGTTAAACACTTGAGCGAGATTGAAGAAGGAAAACGGGATTTTCGGTTCTAACTTAAAAAAAGACCGTAGTTTTTATGCTACGGTCTTTTTGTTTATTCAAGCTCGTCTAATCTGTGTAGGATGTCTGCCGGCGGGCAATCTTTTATCTGGTCAAAACTTTCAGCCAGTTTCTTTTGCCAATTATTCAAATTGCCAAAACGATGTTCATATTTGAACATCCAGCCGTAGTTTACCATCACGGCAACCTTCCACAAAGCCATATTGCCGGATTCCCAGATCAGATGTTGTGCCGGAACACCAATGCTTTGGCGAGATATCATGAACCAGGTCAGCGATGAATTTTCAAGCCCTATAACCGCACACTGCTGTGAATCAAGCGGAAAAATATAGTGGTGCAGATAGTTGAAAATTCCGACTATGTCACCGAGCTTTATAAAATCCAGCGCAGCTTCTCCTTTCCACTTGCCCCCAAATTTGTATATTTTGGGGAGGTCTCTTTGCGCTAGCCACTGACGTTGTTCTCCTTCCATACTGACTATGGGTACCGAAGCTCCTCCGCCAAGCAAATATAGGCATCTGGTTGCGTAGCGGTCTTGGTCTTTCATGGAATCTTGCCAACACTGGTGGAAAAAATCCCAAAAGCGATGAAAAGAGGCCACGTCATCGGTCATATCCGGTGAGAGAATCCTCTTTTTTTCGAGTATGGGGCGACAAGACCTGGGCCATTCCAGAGGGAAAAGCCGATGCTGTAGCAAAATCGCTCTGATATTGTCTGAGTGTGCCAAGTGTATCTTGGCTTCTTTGTGGCAAATGCCGTTCCAGCAGATGTATTCTTTGAGTTCATCGCTGAAACCAGCATCAATCAGTGCGATTTCTTCTTTTGCCGTCTTGAAAAAAACAGGATGTTCTCCGGTGATAATAATATTACTCATTTGTCTTACTACCTGCTACTTTACTCGCAGGATTTTATTTAAAATTATTAGCCTAAATACTTATGTTCTGCCATCTAGTTAAACACCTTCTTAAAAAGAGTCAACTTTTTTATTCTTGACAAAGAATAAACCCTGCAATACCAATAAACCACTTGGATAACTTGAGGTTTGAGGGTGATGAAAAAAGAACTTTTGGCACCGGCAGGTGATATTGAGGCTGGCTATGCGGCTCTTTACTATGGGGCTGATGCTATTTACCTTGGTTTGCAACAGTTTTCAGCCAGAGCTACGGCTACTAATTTTGATGAGGAAAACCTCAACCAGTTTGTGGGGTATGCACACTCTCTAAAGCGAAAAGTGTTTGCCGCCGTTAACACTGTGGTGCAGGAATCTGAGCTATCCGACCTGTTGAAAACTTTGGATATTTGTTCTCGTTGCCATGTCGATGCCGTAATCATCCAAGACCTTGGCGTGGCCAGAATCATCAGAGAATCATACCCCGAGCTTGAAATGCATGCCAGCACGCAAATGGTTGTCCACAACAAGGAAGGGGCTTTGGCTTTGCAAAAACTAGGGTTCTCACGCGTGGTGTTGGCGCGCGAGCTCTCTTTATCCGAAATCAAAGAAATTGCCGCTATTCCCGGACTTGAGACCGAGGCTTTTATTCATGGGGCCTTGTGTTATTCTTATAGCGGATTGTGTCTGTTTTCCTCTCTTGAAGCCGGGCGCAGCGCTAACCGGGGAAAATGCTTGTATCCGTGCCGGGCCGAATTTGAAGGAGAGGCAGGCAAAAAGCACTATTTTTCCATGAAAGATATGGCACTAGAAAAAGATGTGCTCAATATGCCGGTGACATCTCTTAAAATTGAGGGGCGCAAGAAAACGGCGCTTTATGTGGCCGCGGTAACCGACTACTATCGGCGTTTGCTAGATGGCAAAGATGTCGCAAACAGGGCGGAGAATATCAAGCAAATCTTTTCTCGGCCGTGGTGTAAATTTCACTTCAATGGACGGGACAAATCGGTTATTGAGCGCGATTTTGTCGGCCACAGGGGCCTAAAAATCGGAAAAGTCGAGCGTTTGGGCAAGAGGAGCATTATTTTTCACACATTATCCGATATCGGGCGCTATGATGGTATACAAATTGAAATTCCCGGGGTTGAAAAGCCTTTTGGTTTTTCCGTGCAGCAGTTGAAAGAAAACGGGCGTAATGTTTTCGCCGTGCAAAAGGGAGCAGAAACTGAAATTATCTTGCCGCCACAGGCTCCGAATATGAGCAAGGGGCTTGATATCTATTTGGCATCGTCTACCAAGGTTAAGGGGGCTTATGATTACACCAAGCCAAAGCCTAATGAATTCAAACAAAAAGAAGCTGTTGACATTGTGGTTGAGGTTTCTCAAGCTCTGGTAACAGCTTCAGCGTGCGGAAAGTCTGCCTCTGTCAGTGGAGATTTTCAGAAAGCCGAACAGCCGCAGAAGGTAGGAGAGGCCGTTATCAAAGCCTTTGAAAAAAGCGGAGATGCTTTAGTGAGACCTGGTAATATTGTAATTAACAATCCGGCAGGCTTATTTGTTCCGGCCTCTCTTTTGAATGAATTGCGCCGCCAGCTTTATCTTCAACTCACACCGCAATATAAAAGCGGGGTTTTGCCTTTATCTCCGTCTGCTCGAGTACTCAAAGCTCCGCAATGGATTATCAAAACCGACAACATTTCATCTCTTGTAAGAATTGATTTGCAAGATGTTTTTGAAGTAAATATCCTGCTTAATCCTGATTTTGATGTTTCTCTTCTATCTACTTTACCAAAGAATAAAATCCGATTGAGCCTGCCGGCAGTATGCAGAAATGTTAAGCTTTGGCGGCCGCTTATTGATAAGCTTTTGTCTTGTGGCTATGCCAAGTGGGAGATTGCTAATTATTGGGGCAGGGCTGTTCTGCCTGAAAGTGGAATAGATTTGAGCTTGGATGCACCGATTTATATGTTTAACACTCAAGCTATTGCCATGGCGCATGATCTAAAGGCTTCTCGAATCACTCTGCCAATAGAAGACACAAAAGAAAATTTGCAGATTGTGGCTGAAAAATCGTCTTTGCCGGTGGTTTGGGATATCTATGCCGATGTGCCGCTTTTTACCAGTGCGGCCTGCATTCGTTCTAATCCTTGTAAAATTTGCAATCGCCAGGAAAAATGGCTTGAGCTCTCTCGTGAGGGTACAAAATATTTGGCTCTTTCTAAAAATTGCCAGACCATGCTGTTTGATGAAAAGCCTTATTGCTCTGTCGCTTTTGCAAGAGATATCAAAGCAGATTTCTTCAGGGTAAACTTTTTATATAAGCCTTACACTGCCGCTAAAGCCGCTGAAATTTGGCAAAAAATGCGCAAGTTTGAAATCTTGCCCGGTGTAAATGAGGGGAATCTCACCCGCGGTGTCCTATAACTTATTCTGCGGCAGAAAAGCTCACGCTTGATCTAATTTGATATTGAAAGCCTTTGCTCGAGAAGCGCTTAATCGTCAGCCAATAGCCGATGGTGACAACCAAACCAGCTCCCAACCAGGCAATGGGGCCGGCATAGAATAAGCCCTTATATCCGATTACCTGTGCCAACCAGATGGCGGCAAAAGAGCGCATGAAAAGTTCTGCAAAACCTGCTGCCAGCGGAATTCCGGCACGGCCGATGCCTTGCAAGGTATTGCGGAAGACAAATATCATGCCTAAGAAAAAGTAAAATAACGTGCTGATATCCAAATACTCGCAAGCAATGCGGACAACATTGTCATTACCTGCCTCAATAAACACTCCAATCATTTCCTCGCCAATGAAGCGTACGGATAAAGCCAAGGCAATACTGAATGAGAGAGCCATAATGGCTGAGTAGCGCACGCCTTCTCTGATGCGATGCAGTTTGCCGGCTCCCCAATTTTGGGCAGAGTAGGTGGCCATGGCCAGACCTAAAGCAAGCAAGGGTTGGGTGGCAACTTGCTCAACGCGGATGGCAGCTGTCAGGGCTGCAATAATCTCAGGGCCGAAAGAGTTGCAAACACTTTGTAAAATGAGCATGCCTAAAGATAAAACTGCAAACTGTATGGCCATGGGAACTGCCACATCTAAGTGCTCTTTCATGAATTTGGAATTGAATTTCCAATCTGCTTTTGAAAGGTGAAGTATGGGGAATTTTTTAGCAATAAAACATAAGCAGCAGATGATGGAAACACTGACAGCAATTACTGTTCCGGTGGCAGAGCCTGCAACTCCCATCTTGAAATAGTAAATCAGCACCAAGTTGAGCGCGATGTTCAAAATCGAGGAGAACATCAAAAAGTAAAGAGGGGTCTTGCTATCTCCAACCGCACGAATAAATCCTGACAGCAAATTAAAAAATACAATCATTATCATGCCGCCAGAGAGGATAAACATGAATGTATAGGCGTCTTCCATGATTTCTTGCGGCACATTCATCAACTTTAATAATGGGCGCAAAAATACCATCAGCATTAAAGCAATAAACAGGCTCAGGGCAACAGATGCCATCAGGCTATGAGTAACCGAGGAGCGCATGCCGTGATAATCTTTGGCGCCAAAACGCTGAGCCGTAATGACGGTTAGACCGCCGGTAAAACCAAATGCAATGAGCAAAAACACAAAAAATACCGGAGCTGTGGCGCCAACTGCTGCCAAAGCATTGATTCCCAACAAATGCCCGACAATGATAATGTCTGACAAGTTATAAAGTTGTTGGAACAGGTTGCCGATTAACAACGGCAGTGCGAATTTTACAATCAATTTGGTCGGATTTCCGACAGTCATATCCTGAATCATCTTTTTTCCTCTTTATAAAAGCGTTGGCACTCTATATCCTTAATTTTTAATTGTAAAGAGGTTTGTTAGGTTATTTATTTTACCAAAGATTAATCATTCAAATCTATACTGATTTTAGTTTAGGTTTTAATTTTTGAAAGGAAAAATCATGGCCTATCGTTTTATATTGAATGAAACCAGCTACCACGGACATGGCGCTGTTAAAGAGATTGTTACAGAGGTGAAATCTCGCGGTTTTAAGAAGGCTCTTATCGTGACCGATGCCGATTTGGTAAAATTCAAGGTGGTGAAAAAAGTTACCGATTTGCTTGATAAAAATAAAATGGCTTATGAAATCTTTGACAAAGTTAAAGCTAATCCAAGTGTGGAAATTGTGCAAGAAGGTGTTAAGGCTTTCAAGAAAGCTAAGGCTGACTATATGATTGCCATTGGCGGAGGGTCTCCTCAAGATACGGCCAAAGGTATCGGTATCATCATCAACAATCCCGAATTTGCCGATGTCGTTTCGCTTGAGGGTGTGGCTCCGACCAAAAACAAGAGTGTGCCTGTGATTGCTGTTGCTACCACAGCCGGAACTGCCGCTGAAACCACCATTAACTATGTGATTACTGATGAGAAAAAACGCCGCAAATTCGTTTGCGTTGATCCGCACGACATTCCGGTGGTGGCTGTTGTGGACCCGGATATGATGTCTTCTATGCCGAAAGGGCTTACTGCGGCAACAGGTATGGATGCCTTGACCCATGCTATTGAGGGCTATACCACGCTTGGCGCTTGGGAGCTGGCGGATACCTTGAACCTCAAGGCTATTGAACTTATCTCTAAAAACCTGCGCAAAGCCGTTGAAAATGACCCTGACGGGCGTGAGGGGATGGCTTTGGGACAATATGTCACCGGTATGGCTTTTTCTAATGTCGGGCTTGGTGTGGTTCATGGTATGGCTCATCCGCTGTCTGCTTTTTATGATACGCCGCATGGTGTGGCAAATGCCGTTTTGTTGCCATATGTTATGGAATTTAATGCTTCCTATACCGGCACCAAATTTAGAGAAATCGCCAGAGCCATGGGTGTTAAGAATGTTGATAAGATGAAGCAGGCAGAATACCGCGAGGCAGCGATTAAGGCCGTTAAAAAGTTGAAAAAGGATGTCAATATTCCCAAGACCTTAAAAGAAATCGGTGTTAAAAAAGAGGACTTGGAAGCTTTGGCCGAGGCGGCAATGGCTGATGTTTGCACCGGCGGAAATCCGCGTCCTTGCACCAAGGAATTGGTTTTGGAAGTTTATAAAAAGGCTTTTAACGGTAAGTAAGCTTTACTACTTTAACTTGAAAATGCTTCGGGTAAGAAATTATCCGGAGCATTTTGTTTTGTATATTGCCAAAATCTAAAATATTGCTATGCTTTATTTATCTTTATTATAAAAGAGGAGACTCCTGTTGTGCTTAGAGAAGATTTACCAAAGTTTTCAATGCCGGAAAAAATTGTCGGTGAAAGTGTTATTTTGGTTCCGCGTACCGAGGTTTATGATGAGGCTCTATGGCGGTTGATAGATAGGTCCAGAGTCTTTTTAAGACCTTATCTTTTTTGGGTTGATGGGACGCGTTCTGTTGCCGATGTTCATAAAATCAGCTTATCTTTTTATAAAAATTTTCAAGAACAAAACTTTTTTGAATATGTTTTTCTTGATAAACAAACCAAAAAGTTGGTCGGTGCCGGTGGTGCACATACGGTTTTGTATAATAAAAGACAAGCCGAATTTGGTTATTATAGGGATGTGGAAGCTTCTGGGAAAGGCTATGTTTCCGAGGCTGTGAGTTTGCTTGCAAAAGAACTGTTTGCACGAGGAATTCATCGATTAGTGATTAAGTGTGATGTCGAGAATATTGCCTCTGCGGCGGTTGCTAAACGTTGTGGGTTTACTTGTGAAGGTGTGGCTAAGGACGGTATTTATGTTTATGGTGAATATCATGATGAATATGTGTTTGCAAAAATAAACGGGGAGAAAAATAATGCGTAAGTTGCTTTTATTGGCTTTGGTGAGCCTTATGATGACGGGAACAGCTCATGCCTGGGTAGAGCTTGAGGATGAGGATGGAAATACTTGGGATTGTGTCGGTGACAGTTGTTATAAAAACGATGCAAAAGAAGATAAAGAGGTAGAGAAGCCCAAAACAAAAGGATATTCCAGCAAAATGACAGGAGACCCGCTGGCTTTTCCGACCCAAAGTGATAAATCAAAGGATCCTTTGGCTTTTCCTGCTAAAAATGATAAATCAAAAGATCCCTTGGCTTTCTAGTCTTGGAATTTTTCCGCTAATTGCCGGACTTGAGACAACAACTCTTTTTCTCCGGCAATTTTTTTATCTTGCATAACTATTTGACCGTTGCAGATCAATGTATCTATACAAGAACTATCGGCCGAATAAACCATATTGGAAATCAGATTATAGTTTGGTACCAGGAAGTGATTGTCTAAATCTACCAAAATACAATCTGCTAACTTTCCTTCCTTAATCTCTCCGGCGTCAATACCAAAGGCTCTTGCTCCGTTGCAGGTGGCAATTTTAAACACATCTGCCGCAGAGCCGGCTGTTGGGTCTTGGCTTTGTATCTTGGCAGAAAGGGCGCAGAGTTTCATCTCGTCTAACATGCTCAAATTATTATTAGAGGCCATGCTATCAGTGCCGAGTGCAATGTTGCAGCCTTTATCCAGCAGTTTTTGCAGCATGAATACGCCAGAGGCTAATTTATAGTTGGAAGAGGGATTGGTGCTGAGCCAAACGCCTTTGTGTGCCAGAATATCTATATCTTCATCATCTAAGAATACTGCGTGGGCCAAAACTGTTTTGTTGCTTAAAGCGCCTAATTTATCCAAGTATTTAATGGGAGAACAGCCGTGTTCTTTCTTGCAATCAGAGACTTCTTTTTGTGTTTCGCACGCGTGAATATGCAGATGTAAGCCGTATTTTTCTGCCATCATAACATTAAAACGTATTAAATCAGCTGAGGCAGTATAAACCGCGTGGGTGGTCAAAACCTTTTGGATACGTTCCGGTGCCGGGTTGGAAAGCGCCATATAGGCTTCTATCTTTTTCTCTTCTTCTTGGCGGCGTTCTTTGTCAAACAAGTCGCAGGTGCTCAAGGAAACCGCTGCTCTCACACCCATTTCGGCCACGGCTTTTAAGATCATCTCCGGTTCAAAATACATATCAGCAAAGAAAGTTGTACCGGTCTTTACCATTTCCAAAATCGAGAATTTGGTTGCCGTATAAATCATCTCCGGCGTTAGCCTGGCCTCTCTTGGCCAGATGTCGTGATTGAGCCAGTCAAACAAGTCTTTGTCATCGCTAATGCCTCTAAACAAGCTCATGCCGGCGTGAGAATGAGTGTTGTAAAAAGCCGGTAAAATTGCTTTGCCCAAGCAATCAATAACCTCTTTGCCGCTGATATCCTGCTGGGGAGCTATTTTCTTAAAACGGCTATTCTCAATCAAAATATCTGTCTTTTGATTGTTTAATTGGACGTTTTGCAGCAAAATAGACATGGCTTTCTCCCTTATTTGTTCTTTATCATCTCATCAACAAAGGCTGGCAGGGTGGTGCCGGCCGGTCCATAAATATGATGGTCAAAAAAGTAGTTATTGGAGGTGGGTTCCAGATTAAATTCATAGGTCTTGGCATTGTTATATTTGGCAATTTGCACAAATGAAGCAGCCGGAAAAACAACGCCTGAGGTGCCAATAGACAAGAAAAGGTCACATTCTGAGAGCAGGCGGTCTACCTTGTCCATGCATAGTAGGTTTTCTCCGAAAAACACAATGTTTGGTTTCATCATACCGGCAATGTGGCAGTGTGGGCAAACGGTTTCCGTGTCAATATCGCCGAATGTCTCTAAAATTCGCCCACAGTTCAGGCAGACAGCTTGGTTTATTTGCCCATGAATGTGGTAGATGTTTTGGTTGCCGGCTTTTTCATGCAGGGTATCTACATTTTGCGTGACAACGCTTATGTTTGCGTCATATTCTTTTTGCAATCTGGTAATGGCCAAGTGCGCTTTGTTGGGCTTGGCTTTGACAAGCTCCTTTTTGAGCTCGTTGTAAAACTCGTGGACATATGCCGGATTGCGCTCAAAAGCCTCTATGGTGGCAACATCTTCCACTTTATGATTGTTCCATAGCCCGTTGGAGGCCCTGAAGGTGGCAAGCCCTGATTCTGCAGAGATCCCGGCGCCGGTTAAAATCACAATGTTTTTGTAAGTGCTCATTTTTACCTCTTAAAATTTTTAAAATTATAAATAATGTTTGCTAATTTTTGGTGAATATTTATAATGCCGGTTGAAAGGATTTATCAAAATGCGTTTTTTGTTGTTATCTTGTTGTGCGCCTTGTTCTTGCGCGGTTATAAAATTGCTGGCAGAAGAGGGGCAGGATTTTGCAGTTGTCTTTTATAATCCCAATATTCGCCCTGAGCAGGAATATCGCAAAAGAGCCGATGAAAATAAGCGGCTCTGTACGCTCTATGATGTTCCATTTATTGAGCTAGAATATGACAATGAACGCTGGTGTAAGCTAACAGCCGGGCTTGAAAACGAGCCCGAAAGAGGAAAACGTTGTGATGTCTGCTTTTATATGCGCCTCAAAAGAGTGATGGAATATGCCAAAGATAATGGTTTTGAGGCAGTGGCCTCGGTCTTGGGTGTTTCTCGCTATAAGGATTTGGCGCAGGTTAACCGCGCGGCAGCCAAAGCTTCTGCCGAGGTTGGGATACCTTACCTGGAAATTGAGGGCAGAAAAGGCGGACGCCAAGAGCTACGCGCCCAACTCATTAAAGAGCTTGCGCTTTATAACCAAACATATTGCGGATGCAAACCTCGTTAATTCTGGCGAGGCAATATTTTTAGCCCAATCTTTTGCAAAAATCTCGGGAGAGCTCCCGCGGCCTTAAATTGAATGGCAATGCGGTCGATGTCGTTTTCAACACAAATGCCGATACGGTGGTGCCCGTCATCAACCGAATCTTTTATGCCACAACGCCGGCAAAGCATGATGGAAATTGGCTTTTTGTCATCAAAGCCTTTGGAAAGCAAAGATTCTTTTAGTTCTGTGTACTTTCTCACTCTTTCCTCGGGCGATATATGCCAGCGTTTGGAGATATCATAGGCGTTTTCAGCATTGCGAAAACCTCGTTCAATATGAAGCTCGCGCAAGTGCTTGAGGCTGGTGTGGTATACGTTGGCATTCGTAAACTTAAAATATTGGCGTAGCTGTTTGAAAAATATCGGCAAAATATTCCATGTGGCAATGTTTGATTTGAATACAAACCGAACGGGAACGTAAGCCTTATGCATTTCTAAAGCGTCTTGGGCCATTTTTCGCCCCTTGACCAATATATCTGGCGTTTGAGTTTTGGCATTACCTAAAAGAACGACAATTTCATCATCGCACTTAACGTCTGAGGCTAAATCGCTTGAGGCATCGGCGAGGTTGATTATATCTTGAGGCTCAATCAAATAAAGTTCTGAAGAATAGCCAAAGTTGGTTGACATCACTTATTTCCATAGTACTATTTTTAACAAAGCTACTATATAAAATTCAAATTAAAATGCAAATATTTTAAGAGGCAAAGATGTTAAATTGGTGGAAAAAGCTTTTTGAGCTCAAACCTTTTAATCAGGGCTTTTTGCCCGAAAACAAAGGACATCAGGTGTTTTTTGCTGAGTTTGGCAACAAAAAAGGGAAGCCGATTTTGCTTTTCCATGGCGGGCCGGGCGGCGGCACCAGGCCTGGTCATGCCAAATTTGCCAATTTGAAAAAATATCGGGTGATTATGTTTGACCAACGCGGTTGTGGTCGCTCTCTGCCTTTGGGAATGTGCGAAAACAATACCACTCAAGACTTGATTGAAGATGCAAATTTGCTGCTTAATCACTTGAATATAAAAGAAAAAATCATCTTAAGAGGTGCCTCTTGGGGCTCAACTTTGGCTCTTTTGTTTGCTGAAAAATATCCCGATAAAGTCGAAAAAATGCTGCTTTCTCAGATATTTCTGGCTGATGAAGACAACCGTTTTTGGGAATTTGAGGGCAACTCTTTCTTTTATCCGGAATTTGTTGAAGAGCTTGAATGTAAAGCCAAGGGTAGGGCCGTGCAAGCTTATTTTAATGAGGAAATAAGCTCAAAAAGCCTTAAAAAACAGCTTGATGCCGCCAATTATTATGGCTGGTATGAGCGCATATGCGGAAATTTAACCCCGCAGTGGAACAACTTGCAAGAGATTGATGATAAAGAATTGGCCTCACAGAGAGTTTATATGCATTACAGCGCCAATAAATTTATGCTGGAGCCTAACCAAATCTTGAAAAATATTCGCAAAATTAAAGATATTCCGGCTCTTATCATTCATAATCGTTTGGATTTTGTTTGTCCGCCCAAAGGAGCTTATAAACTTCACAAGGCTTTGCCTAATTCTACATTAATTATGGTGCCGGAGCGTGGCCATGTCGGAAAGCTGCTTCATAAAACCATGATGCGAGAGTTTGGCAAGGAAGCATGCTAGCCGGGGAAAGCCCCGGTGCTGCCGAAGCCGGCAGGGGCAAAACTTCGCTGTTATCCGCCGGGGAACGCCCCGAAGCGATTAGCAAGCTGCAATCCGCTCAACTCACAAGTTCGTTTTGCTAATTGGCAGTGCCATAATCAAATAAATATCGGCGGTGCGTTAACCTGGTATATATTTTGAGGTGGTTTTAGAGTGAGCTCGTGTATATTTTCACACCAGGCAAGCGCCTGGAGGCATAACTTAGCTGTTATCCGCTCAACTCACAAGTTCGTTTCGCTAATCGGCAGTGCCATAATCAAATAAATTTTTGCTCGTTCTCAGAGCCCAAAATATTTTTATGTTTAATTTCATTATAAAATTATCTGTGCCAATTCATCTTTTTTGTTTTCTATAAGTTCATTCATTTTGCATTCCATTTATTGAGCCCCTCTCTTTTATATCCCTCTTACTATTCATAATATATATTATGCGACAAAAGTGTATAAATGTGTTGAGGCAGAAACGTGTCCTCTCTCCCATCTATATACGAGCCAACGTCCAGATAATCCTTATCTTTTTTATCATCATTACTATCTTTGACAAAATTCGTATACACCAGGCAAGCGCTACCGAAGCCGGTAGAGGCAGTGCGAACGCGCACCTCGATAACTTCGCTGTTATCCGCGCGGCTCCCTTTGGTCGGCGCGCTGCCGAAGCCGGCAGTGGCATAACTTAGCTGTAGTCCGCACCGCTCCCGTTGGTCGGGGTGCTGGCGCAAGTGC